>QQUK01000365.1 GCA_008501655.1 Calditrichota bacterium | reverse complement strand
ACGATTCTGAAAGAGAAACGTTCCACTGCATCGAACCTGATTGAACGGAATGAAACAGATATCAAAGCCAGTAATATCCGAGTAGATATGTTATCGGACCAGAAGCATGAACTTTCAACGACTCTTTCCACTGACAAAACAGCAAATGAACAGTTAGAAAAAGACCTCGAAGAAGCCCGCGCTCAACAGGCTGAAGCTGACCGCTCATTGCTTGACGCACGTTCATCCAAAGAAGACCGTAACAAGCAGATGCTTGAATTAGAAGGGAAACTATCTTCGGGTAAAACCGAAGAGGATAATCTTCGTCAGCAGGAACGGGACTTTCAGACAGATATTGACAAACTAAATGAAGAGCTTGAATCAAACGGTGCGACCAAAGAATCACTGCTTGTTGAACGGAACCGGAAGAGAGAATCTTTTGATACTGCGATTACCAAAAAACAACAGGCTGAAGAAAATCTGACAAGTTCAACAAAGCAGCTCGAACAGCTAATAGAAGACAACGAAAACTTTACATCCGATATTTCTAATCTTAAATCTTCCATTGAAGCTGCTCATGCCAGAAAGAATCTTTTAGAAGAGATGATTCTTCACTACGAAGGTTATGAATCCGGTGTTAAGTCGGTCATGGAATCGAAAGATAACTGGACCGGTATTTTTGGAACGGTAGCTGAAAAATTTGTCCCTGTTGAGGGAATGGAATCAGCCGTTGAAGCAGCTTTAAGTGAAATGGCTCGTTTTATTATCTGCGACAACAGAAAAACAGCTGATAATATCATCAGCTATCTCAAGTCTGAGAAAAAAGGCAAGGTTGGTATTCTTGTTCCTGACACCGGTACAATAAATCCGCTTGTCAAACGGCCGGATTTAACCGGCGAAGAGTTTTTAGGATGGATGGATACTTTTGTAACTACCGATGAAAACCTCAATCCGTTAAAACAGGCAGTACTCTCCCGTACAGCAGTTTTTAAATCCGGTTATTCACCGGACAGAATCCTGGAACATCTTCCTTACGGGTTTAATGCTGTCTCGACATCAGGAGAGCTTTACAGTAAAAACATAATCTCCGGCGGATCAGACGAAGGTTCCCCTTCCCTGTTCAGACGACAGGAAAAAGTTGATGAGCAGGATGAGATTATTAAAAAGTTCGAATCTGAACTTGTCTCTGTTCAGGAAAATAAAAACAAAACGAATGCAGAGATTGCATCGGTCCGTTCGGAAATCTCCACTCTCTCCGACAAGATTGATTCTTTAACTGAAGATGTTGCTGAAGAACAGAAAAGTTTCAATGAAACCGAGTTCGAACTCCGTTCAGTTGATTCTGAGATTATCCGTCTTGAAAAAGAAGTCAGAAACATAACTGACAAATTAAACGCCATTAAAAATCGTCAATACTCTTTGAGCCTTAGTTTTAATGAGCTCTCGGAAAGAAAAGATGACCTTGTCAGCACCATGTCAACGAATTTGGAACATCTGCAACAGCTGGAGCAAAAGGCATCGGAGTCGCAGTCACTGGTTTCGAGACTTCAGGTACAGCTAGTCGAATCCCGCAGTAAAACGGAACAGACAGAGAGTAAAATCAATCATATATCTGAACTTATTAATGAATTACAAACGACGATTGAGATAAAGACAAAAGAGATTGAACAGGCTAAAACAGATATTGAATTATCAAAAGATAGAATAGCTGAGCTTGAAGAGAATCTCAAGGTGAAGTTTAACCTGCGTCAAGAATTAACAGCGAAACAGAATGAACTTCGCACCCAGCAATCTGAAATCATGGAACGGGTCAATGCCAAGGAAAAACAGCTCCGTGAAATCCGTACCGAGAAAGATTCAATTTCCGATAATTCTCATCAGATTGACATACGTCTTAATACACTCGAATCTGAATCACAACGGATCACCGAACGAATCGAAGAAGAATACTCTCTTGATATCAAACAGATTACGATAGAAAATCCGGATACTGAAGTGGAACGTGCTGATGCTCAGAAACTTCTGCATGACCTCAAAGACCAGCTGAAGAAATTTGGTGTTGTTAATTTACTTGCTCTTGAGGAGTACAAAGCTGCAAGTGAACGTGAAGAATTCCTTCGTGAACAGCTTGGAGATTTGAGAACTGCTAAGGATGACCTCTCCTCCACAATAGCTACAATCAATCAGACTGCACGGAAACTGTTTGAAGAGACATTTGCGCAGGTTAAGATCAATTTCAAAAATCTTTTCACAGAATTGTTTACCGGTGGTGAAGCTGATATCAGTCTTATTGACCCAAGTGACCCACTGGAATCAGATATTGAAATTATCGCCCGCCCCCGCGGTAAAAAACTTCTGTCTATAACGGTGATGTCCGGTGGTGAAAGAGCCTTGACGGCGATTTCACTTCTTTTCTCTCTTTATATGGTTAAACCATCACCGTTCTGTATTCTTGATGAAATCGATGCACCGCTTGACGATGCCAACTGTAAGCGGTTCCTGAAAATCATTAAGACATTTTCATCCCAGACCCAGTTTATTCTGATTACCCATAACAAAATCACCATGGAAGCTGCCCATAATCTATATGGTATCACCATGGAACAGTTCGGTATATCGAAACTTGTTGCTGTTAAATTCGCAGAATTTGATCCGGAAGAAGATAATGAATCCGGATTAATCATAGAAATGACAGACAACAAAAATGAACTGAAATTTGTCCGCGGAAGTGAAGAGATTAACTCCGAAGAAGAGGAGCTCACAAAAGAGGATTTCGAATCACCTTCTAATGGAAATGGTCATGGTGAACATACTGAGACTGATGAAAATGATGATTCATCTATACCTGACTCCCCTGATGACCTCCCGGAACCGATAAAGAACCGCATCAACGAGAATGTACTTCAGAGAGATGACAACAACGAGGATGAATTAGAATAACAATGGCATTTTTGAAGGCTTTTGATAAATTAAAAAACTCTCTTTCAAAAACCAAAGATAATATCTTCGGAAAAATTTCTCAGGTCGTCACCCGACGAAAGATTGATGAAGAATTATTGGAAGATATTGAAGAGATTTTAATCGGTGCTGATGTAGGTGTACCGGCAACAATGAAACTGATTGACACGCTTCGCGAAAAAGCAAAAGAGCAGAAACTTTCCGAGGGTGAGGAAATCCTTCAGCTTCTCAAAGATGAAATAGCTGTAATTCTTTCCCGGGAAGACTCTGAAATTTTTAATCCGTCTGATAAAAAACCGGTGGTTTGGCTGATAGTAGGCGTCAATGGTGTCGGTAAAACAACGTCAATAGGTAAACTTGCCCTGCAGATGTCAAACGAGGGTAAAAAAGTAATGATCGCTGCTTGTGACACATTTCGTGCAGCAGCGATAGAACAGATCTCTATTTGGGCTGAACGGAGCAATGTCGACATAATCAAGGCACAGCATGGTTCAGACCCTGCCTCGGTTGCATTTGATGCAGCAGCGGCTGCCTCTGCCCGCAATGTGGATATTCTTCTGGTTGATACGGCGGGCCGGCTTCATACAAAAGCAAACCTGATGGAAGAGCTGAAAAAGATTAAACGGGTTGTCGAAAAGGCGATTCCGAATGCAGCTATATATTCAAAATTGATTATTGACGGTTCAACCGGTCAGAACGCTATTCCCCAGGTCAAGGTATTTTCTGAAGCTGTTGGTTGTGATGGTATAATCGTAACAAAACTTGATGGTACTGCCAAAGGCGGTGTTATGATTGCTGTTGCCGAAGAGCTTGGAGTGCCGGTCGATTTTATCGGGATAGGTGAAGGTGTCGAAGACCTTCAGCGTTTTGATTCAAAACAGTTCACGGAGGCACTTTTTAACTGATGACTACTCTTACTGTCAAAACCAACCGGCGTGAAGAGATGATTGACATTACAAGTATGATAGCAAATGAAGTTTCCCAAAGCGGTATCCAATCAGGTATCGCTTTTTGTTTTATCCCTCACACAACTGCGGCAATTACAATTAATGAAAACGCCGACCCTGATGTTAAAAGAGATTTGTTGTTTAAACTGAATAAAGAGATTCCAAAAAACGACGGCTATCATCATGCTGAAGGGAATTCCGATTCTCATCTTAAGTCTTCCCTTTTTGGATTTTCTGAACAGATTCTGATTGAAAACGGACAGCTCGTATTGGGGACATGGCAGGGAATATATTTCTGTGAATTTGATGGACCGCGAAACAGGAAATTGATTGTAAAGGTGTTTGCTGTTGGTTAAGATAAAAATCATCTCTTTAGGCAAAGACAAGGAGAGTTGGATTTCCAAAGGGATTGCACATTATCAAAAACTAATTTCCAAATATGCTCAAATAGAATTTGTCACGATTCCAAATATAAAAAAGTCATCTGCCCTTGATTCCAAAACATTAAAAGCTAAAGAAGCTGAACTTCTTTTATCAGAGATAGATAATAGACCATACATTGCTTTGGTTGATACTGGAAAAGAATACGATTCCCCTAAATTTGCTCAGATGCTTGAAGAGTATGGCCGGGCTATGAACTCACGAATCAGCTTTATGATAGGCGGTGCATACGGACTTGATAGTCGAATCATTGCAAATGCCGCTTACACCATATCGCTTTCAAAACTGACGTTCTCCCATCAACTGGTGAGACTGGTTTTTCTTGAACAGATTTATCGCGGCTATACTATCCTTCACAATACAGACTACCATAAATAGAAATACCCGATCGAGTCTGATCGGGTATTTCTGAGGAAAGATAAGAGATGGGTTTTTTATTTTAAAAGAATCATCTTTTTCGTATCGGTAAACTGACCGGCGACCACTTTGTAGAGATAGACACCGGAAGCGACTTTCCTTCCGCCTCTGTCGGTTGCATCCCATTCAACAGAGACTCTTCCCGCTTCATCAGAACCTTCGAATTCACGAACCAGTGACCCGTTGATATTGAATATCATAATCTTCCAGTCAGCATGACTTGGCAGACTCAGTTCAATCTTGGTTGTAGGATTGAACGGGTTCGGATAGTTCTGTGAGAGACTGAATCCATTGGGGAGATTACCGCCTTTCATGGAGACATAGTACGGACGACCCTGATAATCAACAATATCAGTTTCAGCAAGGGCAAAGGAACCGCTGCCGCTGTATTTGATTTCAAAGAGCTGATTTAAACCATCATCGATTGAGTTATCACCGATGTCATAAATCAGTATACGCAGTTGGTTTTCAGTTACTTCGTATCCAAGCGTCATTTGGTCGGTTTCTGAAGTCAGAACAACATCGTCAATAGTAATATTTTGATCCAGTTGATAGACAAAGTGAGCGGCACCGATATCACTTACAGATTCCGACGAAACGATGTATCGATTTTCTCTCTGGTCTGTATGAATCAGAAGTGCCTGTTCATACGGTGTCAACTTCGGAATCGGGTCAGCATCGCCGACAATAACACGAATCATCAGGACAAGGTCAGCTACAGACAGAGTAAGACCGTCTGCGTTTACATCGGAGGCAGCAATCTGACCGGCAAGGTTTACGGTGAATACTGAGAGTCCGTAAATAAAGTAGTTTGAGTAGAGCACCGCATCACCGATTTCATAGGCAATATTGTTTAAGTTTATATCACCGCGGGCATCAATTGAGTCTGGATGGACAACTTTGATACCACCGTTAATAAACTCAATACACCGGACTGGTGCAGACGATGCACCGACCATACAGTTATCCGGAGCACCCATACCGAATTGACGATTTGTTTCCGGGAATAGGACATCATCTTCTTCATCCCAGAGAAGTACATTTTCAAAGTTAAATATCTTTGTATCAAGGTAGAGCAGGTTTCCGCTTACATTGGAGAATGTGTTATCTCCACAATCGTACCAGACAAAATCAATCGGGAGGAACTGGTCACCAAGATTCTGGTCATTCGTAATTAAGAATGTAATTTGTACTAAAGAACCGTTTGGTTCGTATGCAGATTCCGGAGGATGGACCGGTCCGTTGTTAATGTCAGCTATACCGACAAAACGGACAATACCGGACGGACAATTAGCGCCGCAATCTTCAGATCCTAAGCGATAGGTAAAGTATTCCCAGTCTGAGATAGCGGTACCGACTGTTGTTGCCGATGAGAATGTCATAACCGATGCATCATAGCTTATCAGGACATCGAATCCGGCAATAGTCGTATTGGTTTCTACGTTGACAAAAACATCAACTTCAACCCCAACCGGTGTCGGATCGGTAACCGTGATTGATGCACGGACACAAACATCACAGTCATCTTTCTCGACGACATCAACATAGAATGAGTCAGTTGAGACATTACAGCCATCTGTAACATCGATGCAGAACATATATTGTCCCGGTGCATCCGGTGTAAAGCAGACAGCGCCTGAGTTATTTGAAATCGGATAATATGTACCAGGTCCACAGCCGAGACTAATTGAAACGAAGTCAGTAGCATCGGATCCGGAAATACCTTCAATACAGACAGC
>QQUK01000310.1 GCA_008501655.1 Calditrichota bacterium | reverse complement strand
CCCAAATAATTCCATTTGATTGTAACATATCACTTGCTCTTATATCTAAATCATCTAAAATTCCACTATTTTCAATATATGTTTTTACACAATGACATTGTGCAGAAGTACCATTATGTTGTATATATATAATTTGTGCTTCAGGAGATTTACTAAATTGATCTATTTCAACACTAGAATGTGTAGTTAAAATGAAAGTACATTTTTCATTTATAGCTGTATTATATATATAAGAAAGTAATCTTCGTAATAATGCAGGATGTAAATTGTTCTCGAGCTCTTCGAAACCAAAAATGTATTTCGATAAATCATTACTTTCTACTTTTGGAACTAAAAATAAATTTACTAATACATGTATAATAGTCTTTAGTCCACTACCTGATTGAGAAAGGGCAATATAACCTTTCGATTTCTCAAACAATTTAATTTCCCAGCGATTATCTGCTAATAACTCACAAACAATTTTTTCAATTTGAATATCTGGATTTAATATCTTATTTAATTCGAGTAAAAGATCTTCTTCTATAATCTTTCTTGGAAGATAGTCTTTATTTAAATAATTTTGTATTAAATTTGTTATTCCGTTGCCATTACATTCAACTACATAATTTTTTACTTTATCAGACTCTGGAATAATATCCCTCTCAGCAGATATATGTTTAAAAGCTAGTTGACGTAATGGATTAGAAATATGATTTGCTAATTGTTGTTGATAGCGTTTTAAGCTTGGAAACAAATCAAATGGCTTAGTACCATTATTACATGTACCTATATCTAGAAATTGATGATCATGATTATGATTTAATCGCCAAGTCAATTCAGTGCCTACAAATTGTTTTCCAAACTCCCAATGATTATGCCCCGGAACATCTCCACCTCTTGTTGACTCAGAAAAAACATTTTTTACTTCATTTTCTTCTAATTTTGATTTGAGAAAAATCTCAGGTGTAATTGAATTATGATTTAAATTCTCTGAAAATTTAATTTCATTTTGCAGTAAATGCTTAAACAATAACAATAATGAAGATTTCCCTGAGTTATTTCTACCTATTATAATATTAACTGGTTTTATTGATTCAAAACCTTGAGGTTCATCACCAAAACATTTGAAATTTTTAACTTTAACAGATAGATTCTCGATTTCACCCATTTTTTTCTACCTTTAATATATTATTTTTAATATAGTCTATTGTTCAAGAATTTCAAGGAAATTTATATAAGTCTGAACTCTTAATCATGTCGGGAATGATGAGTTGACGAAGCTGTCAGGCGAGACGTCTGACAGCATTTTTTTTAATTATTTATTGGGCAGACTTCGACAAACTTAGTGTTACAGAATTTAGGGCAGATGAGGGCGTCTGCCGCTCACTGTCGAACCACTCGGAAAATCACTTCGGGCAGACAAGCGGGGCGGGTCCGCCGTTAAACATATAATTTATCAGATACTCTATATCTACAGCTGATTCAATAGCTCCGCTTCCATCAACGTCAGCTTCAGGCATACATTCCGGTGCCGGTCCACCTTTGTAACAATATGCAACAAGATACAGCAGGTCGTTGATGTCTATATCATCACCCGGGTCATTGTCAACATTCCCCCGGATAAATTTACAACAGGGGAGGGGGAGAGTAGTATCTTCAAATATCTGTGTTTCATCAATTATTCCGATATCTGAATTCGGCAATTGATCAGTATCGTCCGCATTACTAACTATAGCTATCATACTACACAGGAGCAAACATGCCATAGCCACTTTAAACTTTTTCATATTTCCCTACTATTCATTTTGTTTGTAGTTCGGTGATTCGTACAAATATAAGATACTTCAAAAATGGAAGTTTGCAAGGGGAATTATGCATTTCAGCTAAAAAGGACGGTTCTTTTTGAAAAGAGTGCACTCTTTGGTATATGAGAACCGTCCTGCTTCGAAGTTGTTTGAATAGGTGTCAGGAAAGGGTTCCTGACACCGCAAGGGCTGATGCCTCAAGGATGGATACCGCAAGAGCTGTCACTGCAAGGGCTGACACTGCGATGAAGGAAACTCATTGTACTGTCGGGTTCTTCGAGAATCTCCAGATTCTCTCCGGGAACCCGACCTACGATTCTTATAAGTAAGTATATAGGTAAGTGTCAGGAAAGGGTTCCTGACACCGCAAGGAAGGAAACTCATTGTACTGTCGGGTTCTTCGAGAATCTCCAGATTCTCTCCGGGAACCCGACCTACGATTCTTATAAGTAAGTACATGGGTAAGTGTCAGGAAAGGGTTCCTGACACCGCAAGAGCTGACACTGCAAGGGCGGACGCCGCAAGGAAGGATACCGCAAATCAATAAAGTTGGGAATTATGAAAAAAGTCCCCTTCGACTTCGCTCAGGGTGACTTTTTTCAGTTATAAATTAAAACGACATTTAGAGTTATTGATGTTTTTCGCGGAGGTCCGCTGCCATTTCCTTGATTTCGGCTAAATCACGTACCATTTCACTCCATCCATACCAGAGGGCATAGTCGGGGTTTCCATGGAAGGTTCCCTGGAATGCCCGCATACGGTGTTTGAGATGCATCTCAAAAAGAGTCTGTTCGATAACGGTGGGTGCATCGTGGAATGTCAGGAGATCGGGGAAGGCATACGCGTAACTTTCCGGTTTAGGAATTACTCCGTCCTGATAGAGTCCGGCGATAATCCTGATAGCTTCAGCTAAGAGATGGTCAGCTTCGCGAATCATATCATCACCTTTGGCAAGTTCCCCTTTAGCGAAGTTTTCACTATGGCAGTCAGAGCAGACAGCAAGCATCTTATTTCGTTCTTTGTCAAAAGATTCCTGATCCAATCGGGCAACGTCAGCAGCTTTGACAACATCAAGACGTGCTGTAGGATTACCTTCGGGATCAAGAACTCCGAGTGCCTGCAGGATTGTAATCTGATCGGCTTTCCAGGTCGGGTCTTCCGGTAGAGGAAGGCGAACTGCTAAGAATCCCCATGCGGTACGGACTTCATGGTTTCCTTCAGGCATATGACAGGTCTGGCAGGTCGGTGCGGAAGCTTCTTCTGAGATGACACCATTCTGCTGGAGAAGGTAGCGGACGCCATGTTTCGATGATGAGTACATTTCCCATTGCGGGTGGTCAAAACCCATATGGCAGGTCTGACAAGCTTGTGGCTGTTGTGCTTCCTTGACTGAGAATGTATGGCGGGTATGGCAGGCATCGCAGGCAGCATGACCGAATTTTGAACCGGCATCTTTGAGTTCCCGGATTTCTTCTTCTGATTTTATTCCGATTTTATGACAACCACCACATCCTTTTTGACCGTCAGCAAGAGCCATCGGTAAGGCATGGGTGGTCGGCATCGCTTTGTATGATGCCCATCCGAGAGCATGTTTACCGGCGGAATACTGAGTTACCTGAGTTTCGTGGCAGGTGGCACATATTTCCGGAGTCGGCAGGGATACTTTATCGACATCATCGGCTGAGGTGTGACCGTCACCATGGCAGGATTCACAACCTATTTCATTTTCAAAATGTTTAGAAAGTTTCCAGTCAATGACGGCACCGGGGGTGATTTCTGTATGACAGGTGACACAATCCTGACCAAAAGCAAATATCGGCAGGAGCATGATGAGTAAGCTAGTAAGCAATGATTTTTTCATATATTCCTCTCTATATGGTTTTCTTATTTCCTGTATCACATATAAGTGTTTTTAGGATGGTTGTGATTGATGTAAGTCAAAAGAATGTTATTTTTTGGAAAAAGAAAGAAAACATGGCGAAAATAAAGATATTATCACAGTCGAGAGACAGCGAATTGACCGAAAAGATAGCCCCGATATTCACCGAGCAGGTCGCAGCGGGGTTTCCGTCGCCGGCCGATGATTACCTTGAGGGGAATCTCGATTTGAACAAGTACTTAGTCAAACATCCGGTGGCGACCTATTTTGTGCGGGTGACGGGGGATTCGATGGTTGGAGCCGGGATTCATGAGGGGGATATTCTGATTGTCGACCGCTCGCTTGAACCGGTCAGCCGGCGGATTGTCATTGCGGTGGTCGACGGCGAACTGACGGTTAAACGGTTGATTCGGCGGAATGGAAAAGTTATGTTGATGCCGGAGAACGATAAATATAAACCGATCGAAATCAAGGATGAGGTTGATTTGGAAATCTGGGGGGTGGTGACGACGGTTTTGCACGGGGTGTAGGAGACACCCCCCAGCCTTACTTGATGGAGGGGAGAATTGTCGGGTTCTTCGTCCGCCTATCGGCGAACTCCGGGAACCCGACCTACAGAAGCTAATAAAGGAGAAAGATTATGCCGTGTCTGGAAATATCAATGCCGGAAGTCGACCGGCAAACCAAAGAAAAATTGACCGATGCGTTGACCACGGTTTTTGCACAAACAACAAAGTTTGGTGCTGAAATTTTTGGCATCCGCTTTCATGAATACAAAGAAGGGCAGTCTGCATCGGGTGGTAATGTCTGGGATGGCCGGTCCGGTCGGCCGTATCTGCATATGCTGTTGTATATCCCGCGCATCAATCGGGAGACAAAACAGAAATTGGTAGCGCGATTTACCGATGCAATGATTGAGACTGTCGGGAAAGAGAGCTGGATGCCGGTGATCCATATCTGCGAACATCCGTATGACAATGTCGGGGTGGAAGGGAAACTGTTATCCGATAGCTATGAAGCGTGTGCAAAAAGTAAGTTTTATTATGATGTCGGGGATGAACAGGCTTAGGCTATAATTTTATTCTCAGATTTCTTAATTTCTAATGTGATTTTCAAAAATTTACTCCCTGTTATATTTAAGAACAAGTAGGTCAGGTTCCGTTGATTGAAATTGGGAGATTTCAGAATCGAGAAACCCGACATCGTGTCAGGAATCGGTTTCTGACACCCACAAGGTAGGGGCAGACGAGGGCGTCTGCCGCCCACGGAATGACTTGATTCAAAAGTCACACTGAGCGGAGTCGAAGTGGACTTTTGAGCAGATTACCGACCCCTCTTGATAGAGGAGGAATGTCGGGTTCTTCGAGAAACTGCCGTTTCTCTCCGGGAACCCGACCTACGGGGAATTTAATGTTTGTAGGGGCAGACGAGGGCGTCTGCCGCCCACGGAAATATTTGTAGGAGCAGACCTGTGTGTCTGCCCGTTATTGGGCAAACATGCCCCTACGGTTGAACGGTAACGATTGTAGGGCGTTTCACGAAACGCCCCTACGGGGTCAGGCGGGACGCCTGACCACGCGGAGAATTAGGAACACCCTTCGACAGGCTCAGGGTGACAAATTATATGAAAACAAAACCGGTCATACCGGCAGAACTCGGGATAAAAAAACATGATGAGGCGATCAATTCGGTCTATGCCCTCGTTGACTGCAATAATTTCTATGCATCATGTGAACGGGTTTTTAATCCGAAGTTGAAAAACGAGCCGATTGTTGTGCTCTCAAACAATGACGGCTGTATTGTTGCCCGCTCCAACGAGGTCAAGGCGATGGGGGTCGGGATGGGCGAGCCGTATTTTAAGTTCAAGGAGACAATAGAAAGCAACAACGTTCATGTTTTTTCATCGAACTACACGCTCTATGGGGATATGTCGCGGCGGGTGATGTCGACGTTGTCGCATTTTGCTCCCGAATTTGAGATTTACTCAATCGACGAAGCGTTTCTGAATCTTCGGGGCTGTGACCGGGTCGACGGATTTAAAAATCTGACCGAGTATGGACGGCATATCCGCGAAACGGTTCTCAAATGGACGGGGATTCCGGTATCAATCGGCATCGCCCGTACCAAAACCCTTTCCAAAATAGCCAACCGGCTTGCCAAAAAGTCTGAAAAGACCGGCGGGGTGCTTGATTTGGTCGATTCACCATATATTGATAAGGCGCTTGAGCGGGTCGATGTCTGGGATGTCTGGGGGATAGGGCGTAAACATGGACGGCGCTTGATTGATAAAGGAATCGTTAATGCCAAACAGCTCCGGGATATCGACGACAAAGTTGTGCGGAAACAGATGGGGATTGTCGGATTGAGACTGGTCTATGAACTTCGGGGGATATCCTGCCAACGGCTTGAGACGGTAACGCCGAAACGGAAAGGGGTCGTATCATCACGGTCGTTCGGTCGCAAAGTGACCGATAAAAACGAATTGCGTGAATCAGTCTCCGCCCATGTCGCCAATGGTGCCGAACGGTTGCGGAAACAGAACCTTGCGGCGCGGTTGCTGACGATTTTTGTACTGACCAATCCGTTTTCGAAACAGGATGAGCAGTATTCCAATTCAATAACTATTAAACTGCCGCACGGGTCATCGAACACAAGTGAGCTGATGCATTATGCGATGCATGGGGTGGAGAAGATTTTCCGCGAAGGGTATAAATATAAAAAGGCGGGGATAATGCTCGACAATTTGATACCGGATGACCAGGTGCAGGCGACTTTGTTTGACCAGACCGATAACGGCAAGTTTAAAAAGATTATGAC
>QQUK01000208.1 GCA_008501655.1 Calditrichota bacterium | reverse complement strand
TTCTCTCTTTTCTTCCCTGAACGACGCCCTTTCTTCCAGGAAGGTGCTGATATCTTCCGGACTCTGTTCAACTCATTTTATACCAGAACTATTTTTAATCCCGAAGTTGCTGTAAAGATGACCGGTTGACCCGGAAAATTCAGGTTCGGTATTGTGTCTGCCTATGATGACAGTTCTGCGTATATAATTCCGCTTGAGGATTACGATTATAACTTTAAAGCGAGTAAAAGTTATGTTAACATCTTCAGGGGTGTAAAAACGGTCGGACAAAATTCCCGTATCGGTTTTATGATAAACGACCGCAGATATGAACATGATGGTTCCAACTCGGTACTCTCAGTTGACGGCGATATCAGTCTCACCCGTTCAATCTCATGGGAAGGTCAGTTCATTTATACGCATACCAAAGAAGAAATAAATGATATTTTAGGAACCGATCCTATTTACTATGCTGACTCTTCTTACACTCTTAATTTTGACGGTGAATCGTTAGACGGGTTTGCATTAATTACCCAGCTGAAACATTTTTCAAAACATATCGGATTTGTCGCCGGATACAATCAGATTGAACCGACTTACCGGACCCAAACAGGTTATGACCCTGTTAACAATCACCGTTCAGCAAATCTGTATACCGGATATACATTTTACCCCAGCAATTCGATATTTACCAGAATCTCCCCTCAATTCTCAGCTTTCAGCAGGTGGCATTTCCAGACCGGTCATAAAAAGATTCAGAACTTCAACTTCAATTTGTATTCAAGTCTGAAATATGCCCAGACAAATATCAATATGTCGTATGACAATAGTTATGAAGAATATGCCGGCGATATATACTCCGATATGGTCAGCCTCAATGTAAATGTGAACAGTCAGCCGACCGGTGCATTCGGATATTATGTCTCCGTCCGTACCGGTGAAAGTATCGCCCGTCGGGTTTATGAACCGAGTGATGAGTTGCAATTCCAGACCGGATTTGAACTCAAACCTTCCGACAGAATTACAATCGAACCTAATCTGAACTACTTAAAAGGTGACCGGACAAGTTCAAACGAAACCTTGTATGAACAGATAATTTCCAGAACAAGACTCCAATACCAGTATAATAAAAAACTCTCCCTTCGCTTAGTCTTCCAGTATGGGGATTATAATAATATCTATTTAGATGATGCTGATAATGACAATAATCTGGAACAGCATTATCGGAACGGTTCGTTTATAAATGTCGATCCGCTTCTGACTTATCGGTTAAATCCGTTTACCGTCTTTTATCTTGGAATGGTTTCGTCTTATGATGAGTATGCAACGGAGGAATATCAGGTAAACAAACCGCCAACTTACGCTCATGATTTGAGATTAAACCAGCGGAAGTTTTTCTTAAAACTGCAGTACTTGTTCCAGACTTAATTTTTCTATAAGTTCTTTTATATAAGTAGAGCGGTCCTGTTATTCAGGAACCGCTCTTTTTTGTTCTGTTATTTTAACAGCCGGACAGTTCGAACATCCTTTTTTCATCTTTCGCTTTTTAGTCAGATGGTATATCAGATATCCAACAGCTCCTGCTAAAATTAAACCTATGATAATCTGTTGTATTAGTATTGACATTTATAAACCTACTGATGTTAAGATTTGATAGGCAGCAAACGAACCGAGATATGCAAGAGTCGTCATATAAACAAAAACGCCAATCGGATATCCCCAATGCTTCGTCTCCTGCTTGATCGTTACCAGTGTTGCCCCACATTGACAGCAGAGTGCAAAAAAGACCATGATGGAAATCGCAACCGGAATCGAAAAGACTTTCATACCTGCTTTTTCTCCGTCTTCCCATGTAGCCTGACGCATTTGGTCGATCAATGATGTTGATTCTTCGTCAATATCGGAACCTAAATTGTAAATAGTCCCTAAAACAGCGATGATGACTTCTCTTGCCGGAAAAGAGGCAAGCACTGAAACAGTAATTTTCCAGTCCCAGCCAAGCGGTTCAAAAAACGGTTCGATTGTTTTCCCGGCTTTCCCAAGATAAGAACTTCTGATCTGTGTTCCGGCAACCTCATTAGGTAAATTATTCAAAGCTTGTGATGCTTCTAATTTTGTAAATTCATGTGACTTATAGAGTGATATAACTTCGTTATATGCCGGATAGAGACTAATCATTGAATCAGCGATCGAAGATAATTGTTCTTGAGATGTAACAGCTGTAAATGCTGATGCTAAACGCGACACTTCAGCTATTTGGGCTTCTGAAAAAGCAGTTGTCAGACTGTTAAATTCTTTATCTATGTTCATTTCACTTAAGGCTATAGTCTGGTTAATCTCTTCGGTTCTTTCAGCGGTCAGGGCTTCTCCATCCTGATGAGGATAATAACTCAATGCCCATATTATAATAGTGATTGCCATAATCACCGTACCGGCTCGAACTACAAAATGTTTAACTCTGTTATAGACCCTGATTAATACAGATTTAGCGGTCGGTACTTTGTACGAGGGCATCTCCATTAAAAATGTACCCCGTTCAGTTTTAAAGATAGTTTTTTTCAAGATAAACGATACAATTACTGCGACTACTATCCCTAAAAGATATAAAAGCGTCAGGGTAAGTCCCTGAAGATTTGCAATTCCGAAATATGATTTATAAGGTACAAATGCAGCTATCATGATGGCATATACCGGGAGTCGTGCTGAACAGGTCATCAGAGGTGCAACCATAATCGTTATAAAGCGTAATTTTTTATCCTCGATAGTTCTTGTTGCCATGATTCCCGGTATAGCACACGCGAATGATGATAACATCGGTATAAAAGACTTACCTGAAAGTCCGCACCAGCGAAACATCCGGTCGACTAAAAATGCTGCTCTCGGCATATATCCGGAATCTTCCAATATTGCGATAAAGAAAAAGAGAATGACAATCTGCGGTATAAACACCAGTACTCCGCCAACACCCCCAATAACCCCATCGGTTAAGAGAGAGCGAAGCGGCCCCTCAGCCATCATTCCTTCTACAGATGATGCAATCATTCCGAAGAACTGTTCAATAATCCCCATAAACGGTTCTGCCCAGGAGAAAATCGACTGAAAGACAAAATACATCAACCCAAAGAGAATAATCGGACCTAAAACCGGATGAAGCAAATAGCGGTCAACTTTTTCCGTGTTTGTTTTATCTGCAACATCAGGTTTTGTGATTACTTGATTAAATATCTCTTCGGATTTTTTTGTTAATACTGATGTTTCAGCATGAGTAAGATAGCTATGTTCTTTTATTATTTTTTTACGAATCTCAGCAAGCAGCTTCTCACCCGCCTCACCTTCAATTTGCAGGAACTGTTCTTCAGCCGGTCCACCAGCGTCAAAAATAATCCGGAGCAAATGGGCGCGTGAACGGTCTTCATGAGGATTCAGTTGAATCAACTCTTCAACAGCATTCTCTGTTTCATGCGAATAATATTTATCAACCGTTCTTAAATCTGAGTTTAGAAGGTGGACAGCCTCTTCTTTGAGTTCATCAACCCCGATACCTCTATTCCCTATCAAATCAACAACCGGCATCCCGCCTAACAATTCTGATAATTTTTTTCTGTCTATTTTTATTTTCTTTTTTGCGGCAAGGTCGCTCATGTTCAGACCGACTACAACTGGTATCCCCGTCTGCTGTACCTGCAGGAGAAAATAAAGGGAACGTTCGAGATTGGTTGCATCAATGATGGCAATGATAACATCCGGTTTATCCATTTTTGTAAAATTACCGAATAATACTGATGCAGCGATAAATTCATCCGGTGTAAAAGCTGATAAAGAGTAAGTACCGGGAATATCTATCAACTGTATAGATTGATTGGGAAGTGATGGATGAGAGAATTTACCTGAAATTTTTTCTACGGTGACACCGGGATAGTTACCAACCTGCTGGTTTAATCCGGTGATGTAGTTAAAGATGGTTGTTTTGCCGCAATTAGGATTACCGCAAATCGCTACAACTTTTTGTTTTGCTGTCTTATCAATAGTAGCCTGGTGCATAAGAAAATCAAATTACTCATCAAGTTCAATAGTAATCAATGATGCTTCGGCATGACGCAATGATAAACAACAATGTCCTACCTGAATTTCCATCGGGTCATTGAGCGGTGCATTTCTGATATACTGAATAGCCCGCCCGGGGATAACACCTAACTCAAGCAATCTCCGAGAAACTCTGTTGTCATCGGTAAAACCGACCACTTTGCCGCTTTGGCCCGGCTGCATTTTGTCTAAGAATGTCATATCTGTTGTCCTACTATCTATAAAAACTATTGTTTCATTTCCGTTACATTTTCAGCGGTTACCGAAGCTTTGTCGATGTTGACTTTATTGTCAGCTTTACAATCAACACAATAACCCTGAATTTCTATCTTAAAATTTTCCGGAGCAAATTTGTAGTTCCCGGCTGTTTCAGCAAGAAGACCGACAATCTGTTCAACTGAAAACTCTTCAAGCTTCTTACAGTTCATGCAGTACAGATGTCCATGTGGTATTTTTGTGACTCTGTCATACCGGGTAATACCATCACCTAAATTTACTTCAATTGCCAAACCAACTTTGCAGATAAGTTTCAGGTTTCTCCAAACCGTGCTATATCCTACCGATTTATCGATCTCCCGAACTTTGTCATACAATTCATCAACGGATACATGCTCCCCTAATTCAAAAAAAGACCTAAAAATGAGTTCCCTTTGCGGGGTCATCTTAAATCCTTTGGTGCGTAAAAATTCTTTCATCAAGCATCTCCTAAATGAAATCGGTTTTCAATTTCAACTATAAGTAATATCGGGGAAAAGTCAAGTGAATTTTAGCACAAAGGCAAAAAATATTGCCTTTTTTGTCTTGATTTAGGTCAAGACAGCCGCTTACTCTCGTAAGCGGCTGCGAAATAAATAGTTATGGACTTTATTTATTTCAGGAGTGTCATTTTTTTGGAGGCGATTTCAGTCCCGCGGGACAGTCTGTAGAAGTATATTCCGGATGATACCGGTTGATTCTGCTCGTTTTTTCCATCCCACTGAACCGTATAATCTCCCGGAATCTGGGCTTTATCGACCAATGTTTTGACTCTTCTTCCAAGAAGATTAAAGACCTCTAATCTCGTATTTGCGCCAATCTGGTCGGAAGGATGGATTGTATAGTTGATTGTTGTAACCGGATTAAACGGGTTTGGATAATTTTGAGAGAGTTGGAAGCTCTTTGGAAGTCTTGAGAACGGGTTACTGTCATCATAAACCGATGTAGATAAACCGCCAAAGAAGTCGAACACTTTTGATAGAAGTTCAGCTTTTGTGTTATATCCTGCAACTCTATCTTCTATAATTTCAATTGGTAAGCTAGTTATCATAGATTTATAATTTGTACCGTCATAAGTAACACTAATAATTGCATCATTACTAGCTCCTGTAGTTAATGCTACTTCTCCATCTGTTAGTGCTATAAATGTTGGTAAGAAATAGAAATATCCAGTTGCAGGTCTAAGTAGAAATCCATCAGTTACAGGATTATTACTAACTCCATTATAAAGTGGCCATTGAATTTCATTATCTACTGCTACTTTAAAATAGTCAGCTAAGAAAGCAGAATCGAGTCCATCAATATCACTGATACCCCCAGTTGTTGATAACAGCATACTTTTACCGGCATCCATAATCTGTTTCATCAATGCAATCTTACTTGCATCAATTACATTACTTGAACTATCACCGGTATGCCAGAATACCATATCATACTGGCTTAAATCTAAAAGATTCGGGAGTCCACTGCTGTTTACATCCCATGTATCCGAAGGGACCCGTTTATTGTAGAAAGAATTTGTAAATAATGTTTCCAGGGTATCACCGCGATCATCATCCATAATGAGAACATTTGGCTGTCCAATCTCAGCTTCGAAACTAAAAGTCCTTGTAAACTGCGGGGCATTTCCAGGAACACCATTTATTGAATCGGTAGTAATCGTTACAAAAAATGAATCGATACTCGGGTTAATCGAAGACGGTACTGTAAAAGTAATCGGATCAGATGCGTTTTCAAATTGAGCTGAATTTAATGGACCGGCAATATTTACTGTCTGTTGAGTGAAATTAATTTCTGAGTTTGTTGATGTCAAGGTTGCGGTAACATTTACAGAAGGCAGCCAGACATTGTTGATTTTGAAATACATCTCAACCGACTCCCCTGCCTCAATAATATCATCACCGTCAAAATCGACTAAAGTAAATGGCTCAGCTGTCACTGCCTGAATCCAGGGTCTTGAATAGGTTACATCAAGATCGGCAGTCATGACTGAATCGGAAGCAGAAATATTCCATACTCCTACCTGAGAAATCGAACCTGAATACGGCAATGAGTTAGGAGTGGAATATTCATGGAATTCATAATTTAAAGCAATATGATTCGGATAGACATCACCGGCATCCCCGTCATTTCCTACAGAATTAGCAAGATGATTGAGTCCGTCTGCCTGTTCAAGGGCGACTTTATAATGCAGGTA
>QQUK01000225.1 GCA_008501655.1 Calditrichota bacterium | reverse complement strand
GATGGATATTTCAAATTTTTTTAATATGAGTATATCTTAACCGACCTGTTACCTTCTTTGGAGTATTATGCATCGGTCACCGCCTTTGATTATGGTTCTCCGACTCGGGGACTACAACCGCTTGAAAGTTCCAAATCGTTTAACATGACAGACTTCCATACAAAAAATGTATATAGTGAACAACAGACGGATAATATTATTGTCTATCCGAATCCATATCGGATTAATGCAAATTATCGAGATGCAGGATTGGAAGGTCGCAACGAAGAAGATCGACCGGATTATCGGGTGCGGGCAATCAATTTTCTGAACATCCCCAACAGATGTACAATTTCGATTTATTCCCTTGATGGTGATCTGGTTCGTCGCTTGGAACATGAAGCTGAACCTTCTGACCCGAACGGACATTTTGCAAGTTGGGATTTAATCACCCGCAACACCGAGATGGTTGTCTCCGGTTTGTATTATTGGGTCGTTGAATCAGAAAACGGAAAGACCGAAATAGGCAAACTGGTTATTATCATGTAAATCAATATGAGATACCCGCCTTCGCGGGTAAGGGGGGTTTTGTTATCTGGAAAGTTATCAAAAGGATTGTAGGTCGGGTTCCCGGAGAGAGCGATAGCGAGCGAAGAACCCGACATTTAGTTACTCATGTTTCTCTTGGGGCAGACGAGGGCGTCTGCCGCCCACTCACTTTTCTGCGCTGTCAGGAACCCTTTCCTGACAGCTTTTAAATATCTGTAGGGGCAGTCGAGTTAGTCGGAAGTTTTGACATCTGACAAGTGAACAGAAACCCACCCCAAGGGGTGGGCTACCCAGTTTTTAAATATCTGTTGGGGCAGACGAGGGCGTCTGCCGCCCACTCACGTCACACTGAGCCTGTCGAAGTGTGTTCTAGTAACATTCTGTAGTGAATGTAGGTCAGGAGGCGTGCCTCCTGACACCGTGAATCTTAAGCTCCCCTCCCCGGGCTTGACCCGGGGTCTCAAAATTTCTCGACGAGTTTATATATATATGAGATACCCGCCTTCGCGGGTAAGGGGGAAAATGGAGCAGGCAAGGGGCAGACGAGGGCGTCTGCCGCCCACTCACGTCACACTGAGCCTGTTGGAAGTGTGTTCCTCAAAAAAAAGCCTGCTGATTTTTCATCAGCAGACTTAAGCACAAGGAAAGAATGGGTTATTGGAAATTTTTCGATTATGAACAGCCCGAGGTTGCCCCGCAGGTGTCACATTTTAAACAAGTGCCGTTGCGGACCATCGTAAACTGACCGCACTCCCCGCACATATCCCCTTCATATCCTTTTAGTCGAGCTTCTCTGATTTCTTCGAAGAGCTTTTGTCCTCGATCAGATCTGCCTGTCTTCCCTGACGTTGGGACAAACTCAACGAACGTCTCTGCTTTTGGATTTTCTTCAATCTGAGTCTGAGACTCCATCTGGTTACCATGTTCCAATCCTCCTGACGGTGTATGCGTTACTCCTGTATTTGCATCATTGCTGCTGTTTCCATTATCAGACCCGTTTCCATTTCCGAAATGAGTCAAATGATCGGTCTGGATATCCGATTGTTTCCGAATACCGGTTGTGATTTTTTCCGGAATACCCGACTGCTGTTCTTCCTCAACAAATTCAATTGATTCTTCGGTCGGTTTTCCGATTGTATCACCCTGAAGATCCTCTTCGGAGACATGGGCAAGGTCGTTTCTACCCAAGTAAGTAATGGCTAATTCTCTGAATATATAGTCAATAATGGAAGTTGCCCGTTTAATAGATTTATTCCCCTGTACAAATCCGTTTGGTTCAAAGCGGGAGAATAAAAATGCTTCGACATATTCTTCAAGCGGTACGCCATGCTGCAGTCCAAGGGAAACAGCAATGGCAAATGAGTTCATCATCGAGCGGAAAGCAGCACCCTCGCGATGCATATCCAGAAAGATCTCACCCAGAGTACCGTCGGAATAATCACCGGTCCGAAGATATAATTTATGTCCGCCAACAACAGCTTTCTGCGTATACCCGGCTCTGCGGTTCGGCATTTTTCTTCGTTTGGCGATGTAGCGATAGATGACTTTCTGTGCCATCTTTTCTGAGACATTACTAACAGTCAGTTCATCATCATCCTCGTCATCATCAAACAGTGCGGCGTTAAGCGGTTGACTCAATTTGGAACCATCACGATACAAAGCAATCGCTTTTGTCATTGTTTCCCAGGACATCCGGTAAGCGTTCTTGACATCATCGATAGTCGCTTCAGCCGGCATATTGATAGTCTTGGAAATAGCACCCGAGATAAATGGCTGTGATGCCGCCATCATACGGATATGCGATTCATATTTGATAAACCGTTTTCCTTTTTTACCGCACTTATTGGCGCAGTCAAAAATCGGCAAGTCTTTTGTTTTCAGATGCGGAGCACCTTCAAGAGTCATTGTTCCACAGACAAATTCATTGGCAGCTTCAATCTGGTCCTTGGTAAAACCTAACTCAGCAAGCAGATTGAAATTCCAGTCGTCGTACGAATCTTCAGAAAACCCGAGAGTATCTTTTAAGAACTCTTCACCAAGAGTGTATTTATTAAAGACAAAGGTAATATCAAATGTATTGGCAAGAGTCTCTTCCAAAGCAGTAAGCTCTACATCGGTGAAGCCTTTTGCTTTCAAAGATTCATGATTAATGAATGGGGACTGCTTGAATGTTTTATGACCAGTGGCATAAAGAATGATTTCATCAACTTCTTCATCAGAGTAGCCAAGTTTTTTTAAAGCTATCGGAACTGAATTGTTAATAATTTTAAAATATCCGCCGCCGGCAAGTTTCTTGAATTTGACCAGTGAAAAGTCCGGTTCGATACCGGTGGTATCACAGTCCATCAAAAGACCGATTGTACCGGTCGGAGCGATAACTGATGTTTGAGCGTTTCTATATCCGTAAATCTCACCGAGTTCCACAGCCTGATCCCAGACTGAACGGACTTTTTGTACCATATTTTCCGGAATATAATTAGGGTTGATACCATTCGGCTTGATTGTCAGTCCTTCGTATTCAGCTTTTTCGGTGTTATAAGATGCCCGTCTATGGTTCCTGATAACGCGGAGCATCGCATCACGATTCCGATAAAAAGCCGGGAAAGCACCCAATTCTTTGGACATCTCAGCCGAGGTTACATATGCTTGTCCGGTTAACAATCCGGAAAGAGCTCCACACCAGGCATAACCTTCAGACGAATCGTACGGGATTCCCATCCGCATCAGAAGCGTTCCTAAATTAGCAAAACCTAATCCGAGAGTCCGGTAGTCAAATGATTTTTGTGCGATCGGTTTGGATGGGAATGAAGCCATCAGAACCGAGATTTCCAGTACTACAGTCCAGACTCTGGCTGCATGAAGATACCCTTCGACATCAAAAGTCCCGTCATCTTTAAGGAATTTAATAAGATTGATTGAGGCAAGATTACAGGCTGTGTCATCTAAAAACATATATTCCGAACAGGGATTTGAGGCGTTGATTTTTCCGTCAGCCGGACAAGTGTGCCATTCATTGATAGTCGTATCAAACTGTACACCCGGGTCGGCACAAAGCCATGCTGAGGAGCAAACTTTGTCAAACATTTCAGAAGCCGGAATAGTCGCAGCTACTTCCCCGTTGGTTCTATGGGTAAGTTCCCAGTCTTCATCCTTTTTAAGTTTATCAAAAAATTCATTCGGTATGCGTACCGAGTTGTTTGAGTTCTGTCCCGAAACGGTCAGATATGCTTCGGAATCCCAGTTGGTATCGAGTTCAATAAATTCAATATCACCGATATTCTGGTCAGCAAGTTCTAAAACTTTTTTAATGTAGGTCGGCGGAACACAAAGCTGTTTTGCTGTTTTGAGAACACTTTTCAGTTTTGAATTTTTGTTCGGGTCTGTTTCAAAGACCGAGTTTCCGTTTTCACCGGAAATTCTGGCAGCATTAAATATCTCTTTTAACTGCTGTTTGATAATTTTAGAACCGGCAACGAGTGCGGCGACTTTCTGTTCTTCAACAACTTTCCAGTTGATGAATTCCATAATATCGGGGTGGTCGAGGTCAAGACAGACCATCTTGGCTGCCCGTCTTGTGGTACCACCTGATTTAATGGCGCCGGCTGCGCGATCTCCAATGCGCAAAAACGACATCAACCCTGATGAATTGCCGCCGCCGGATAATGGTTCTTTTGAGCCTCTGAGATTTGAAAAATTCGATCCCGTTCCGGAACCGTATTTAAAAAGTCTTGCTTCCCGAACCCATAAATCCATAATACCGCCGTCATTGACCAGATCATCGGAAACCGACTGGATAAAACAGGCATGAGGTTGTGGATGTTCATAGGCGTTTTTGGCTACCGTCAATGTATGTGTTTCCGGGTCGACATAATAATGACCCTGCGATACACCGGTTATACCGTAGGCATAATGCAGACCGGTATTAAACCACTGCGGTGAATTTGGTGCCGCAACCTGTGAGGCAAGCATATAACAAAGTTCATCATAGAAATTCTGGGCATCTTCGGCTGAATCAAAATAGTTATACCGTTCTCCCCATTCTTTCCAACATCCTGCTAACCGATGAAATATCTGTTTTGCATCCGACTCACCGCCGGTTTTCTGAATACCGTTTTCATCTAAAATCGGATTCCCTTTTTCATCCTTTAAAGGAATCCCGGCTTTTCGGAAATATTTTTGGGCGAGAATATCAACGGCTACCTGTGACCAGGTTTCCGGTACATTAATATCATCGTGCAAAAATACTGTCGAACCATCCTGATTTTTGATTTCTGATTTGCGTTTGACAAAATTGATACGGCTGTATGGCGATTCACCTTCTCGAGTGAAAAAGCGCTGTATTTTCAAGTTGAACCTCCTGTGAATCCGACAAAAAAACGCCCTGCGGCTTGGTTTTACATCAGATTTGAGTTTTTTATCCTTAAAAGTTACTTGAGGGTCGCTAAACTAGGCATCCCGTCCTCTGTTTTCGTGAACACAATATATAGTGGTTTGCAAATAGAAATCTACTAAAAGTTGTGGAATTTTTGATTTTTCCGCTATGCTGTTGAAAGATAGGAAGCTATAAAAATGACTCAAATACGTGAAAAGAGGTTAGTTTTAACCTTTGTTGTTTAACTAAATTTTCACATTGTATAAATACAAGCTAAACAAATAGTTACCGAGAGGTAACCTGTTCAAACTTACCTAATTAACTCTATGATAAAATTAAGAGACCTCTAACTACATACCATAAAACAAATTACCAGCCTATGTACACTTAATCCACATCATGTCCACAATTTTTGTGGAAAACTATGGTTTGGTCAATAACAGTGGAAGTGAATCTACTTTATTCAAGAGATAATAATAATCGGTTGTACCATATACCCCGATGGTTTCCTTAAAAAAGCAAATAAATCCAAGATTCTTTTCAAAATAAAATTCAATGATCTTGTCAATCGTATCATATGAAGAGTTATAAAATGATAATCTAATCTTAAGAAGATTCGTATATGTTGTATCTTTATAATCTAACTGCGAGTCTAATTCTATCACTTTAAGTAAACTATCACTGCGGTATTTAGGTTTAAACCAAATAGAATCGTTGGAGATGATTGTATCTTCTAAAATATAAAATGAGTCGGCATACCAGTAGAATTCTAAGAGATCATGAGCAGTGAATTTGTAACCGTCATAGATACTAAAGTTTGCATTATGTATCTCGGACCCAAAATAATATCTATCAAGAGTGTAAGTCAACCCGCTATCTGAATGATACATAAACATAACACTTTTTGCATTTTTATACCAGACATTGAAAAAATCAACAGCTACATTCGTCGAGCATTCCAAGAAACCAAACTGATAATCCAGTAGACTATCCCATTTATTATTCCCATTGAGATCATAATAAGGAAGGCCTGCAACGTGAGTAGAAGCACTAAAATATCCAGGATCATAAAGAAACTCTCCATCACCATTGACATCATCAAAAGGTACACCGGGTAGCCACAAATCACTTGAATCATTATGGAAACCATCACGATTCAAATCCTGATTGGTCGAATCAAGTGAACGAATAAACAAATCAATTCCGGGATCATAAACACCATTTCCATTTAAATCCGTAAAAGGTTCACCCAGATTTTTTTCATAATTCAAAAAAGGTTCTGTCTTTCCCCAATAGTCAGTATTGTTTGAATTAAATTTTGTTTCCTGCAAAATATACCCGGTAGTATCAAAATGAATATAGTCGGCAAATGCATAACTGAGTTCAGGGACTTGAGTCGTGTCGCCGGTTACTTCAGGCGGATCAACAACTGAATCATCCCCACATGATAGTATCATTAATATTAAAAAAAGAAAAGTACTTGCGATTCTTATCTGTCTCATCAAAACCTCCACCTCACATGGAACAAAATATCTACTTTCAACAAGTATAATACAACTTCAGTTAAAGTCAACCTTGTCTTCCCATAGTGTTCTAAACAATAATGCGACAACAACATAACTTCTTAAGACAATCTGAAAAGATATTCTTGGAAAAAAAGTATAATTGTTTATATTTATTGAACAAGTAAATCAGGACAAAAAAGAGTTTTATGACTTTTCATACTAACAGATCCGAGAAGCAGATTCTTGAGACTATTTTAGCTATATCTCATTCTGCCGAAATTTTAGCAAACACAGATACGCCGAAAAAGGCAATTCCGAAAGTTCTGGAAGAACTCGGCAAAGCAACCGCAGTCAGCCGCGTCTATCTCTACAAAGTAATATCCCAAACAAATGATGATTTAGTTGTCCGGCAAATTTATGAGTGGATTACAGACAATAGTTCTATTCCGATTAAATCGGTTCCTTCCCGGAATGTTCAGATGGCAAAAAATGGGTATGGTCGCTGGGTTGATGCATTTTTAAAAAGAGATGCTGTGTTCGGACTTGTAAAAGATTTTCCAAAATCAGAAATACAGATGCTGGATGTTCAGCAAATCCAGTCTATTTGTGTTTTCCCATTGCAAGTAAACGGAAAAATGTATGGATTTATCGGTTTTGATGATTGTGAATCGCAAAGAATCTGGAATCAGATAGAAATCGAGACGTTAAAAACAGCAGCAAACATTCTTGGTTCTTTTTTACAGGTTAAGCAAACCGAAGTAGCCCTTCGCATCAGTGAAGATATATTCAAAAATATTTTCTTAAACTCGACCATGGGACTTTATCGGACATCACCGGACGGACAGGTGCTTATGGCAAATCCGGCGTTACTTGAGAAACTCGGCTATGAAAACCTTGAAGAGTTACAGCAGATAGATTTAAATGATCATGAAACAAATCATTGTTACAACCGTCAGGAATTCATCAATAAAATATCTGAATCGGGAATAATCAGAGGATACGAAACGACCTGGACAAAAAAAGATGGTTCCCTGATACATATTCGGGAATCAGCAAGAATTGTCAAAGACAAACATGATAATATCATGTATTTTGAAGGTTCAATTGAAGATATAACAGAACAAAAGTATGCCGAGGATGCTCTGATTGAAAACAGAAAACTCCTCAAAGAAGCACAAAAAATCGGGAATGTCGGTAACTGGGAATTTGATATCGCATCCGGAGAGATAAAATGGTCTGAACAGGTATATCATATTTTCAATAGAAATAAAAACGATGGACCTCCTTCATCAATTGATGAGGTATATGCTTACTTCTCTGTTGAAAGCCGGATAAGAATGAAGGAAAATTTGCAGGAAGCTCTCAAAGACGGCAAAAAGAAATCTTCTGAATATCAGCTAAAGCCATACAATGATGAAGTCAAAACATTATACGGTGTTATTTTCCCAATCTTATCCGAAGATAAAGTTGTAAAACTTCGAGGTATCATTCAGGATATCACAGCACTTAAGAAAACCGAAGAGCAAATGATTAAAACACAGAAACTCGAGTCAGTCGGGCTTCTTGCCGGGGGTATTGCTCATGACTTCAATAATCTTTTAACGGGTATCCTTGGCAACATCGCACTTGCCAAGCTCGAACTTGACTCAAACGATTCTGCCTATTCTATTTTAGATGATGCTGAGTCAGCTACTGTCATGGCAAAAGACCTGACTTCTCAGCTTCTGACATTTTCTTCAGGCGGACAGCCGTTACTTAAACCAACAGACATCAAAGACATACTTACCAGTGCGACCAATATGGTTATTAAAAACAGCAATACCCATCCGGAGTTTAATCTAAATTCAGACCTTGCAAAAGTTAAAGTCGATCCGGCACAGATTCGACAGGTCTTTTATAATCTGACATTAAATTCTGAACAGGCAATGCCAAATGGTGGTAAATTGCGGGTCTCTGCAGAGAATATCAAAATTTCTGACCAAGTTGATATTCCTATCAGAACCGGTTCCTATGTATGTATTAAAATACAAGATGAAGGTGTTGGTATTCCCCAGAAGAATTTACCTAAGATTTTCGACCCGTATTATACAACGAAACAGACCGGCAGCGGTCTTGGACTTGCGACAGCATATTCAATAGTCAAAAAACATCACGGCTATCTGTTTATTAATTCCGTTCTTGGTGAAGGTACAACCGCGGAACTCTATCTTCCGGAATTCAAGGAACCGATTGAAGCGGTTGCTTCAGAAGAACCGAAGAAAATTGAGAATAAAAAAGCTCTTGGCAAGATTTTAGTCATGGATGATGAAGATTTTATTAGATCACTTGCAAGCCGGGTACTTTCTAAAGCCGGTTTTGAAGTAGTTACTGTTACAGACGGTGAATCAGCCTTACTTTCATATAAACAGGCATATAATTCCACAAGCAGATTTGATATTGTAATCCTGGATTTAGTCGTACCGGAAGGCTTAGGCGGCAAAGAAACAATCGATCAACTCAGACATATTGACCCGTATGTAAAGGCTATCGTTTGTTCCGGTTACTCCAATGACCCTATCATGTCATTCTATACACAATATGGATTTTCAGCCGTGCTCTCCAAACCTTACAAGCCGGAAGAATTGGTTGATATCGTTAAATTTCTTTTAAAACAATCTACTAAATTATAATTTATTTCCACATCGTTTACAAAATAGCGCATCATTGTCATGGATATCTTCAGAACAGCTTGAACAAACTTTCGTATTTGCAATTCGATGCTCGACCTTGGAAAGTTCAACAGTCACAATACCGGTCGGTACAGCTATTATTCCGTATCCCAAAATCATAATAACCGCCGCTAGCATCTGCCCCAACTCTGTCTGGGGAGAAATATCTCCATACCCAACTGTTGTTAAAGTCACAATAGCCCAGTAGATCGATTTCGGGATTGAAGTAAACCCGGATTTGGCACCTTCTATGATATACATCAGAGAACCAAGGACAATTACCGAAGAGAGAACCGTAAATAAAAAGACTATTATCTTATGACGGCTTGAACGAAGAGCTTCTTTAAGCATCTGCGCCTGCCCGATAAACGTAATAAGTTTAAGTATTCGAAAAACTCTCAGTACCCGGAGAACTCTGATGACCAGAAGATAATGATAACCGGGGAAAAGAATCGAGAGATACGTCGGTAACACCGCAATTAAATCTATCAGACCAAAAAAACTGAATATATATGATGAAGGTTTTTGAACAGCATAGATTCGAATGAGATACTCGACAGTAAAAAGAATAGTAAAAAACCACTCCATGTAATAAAAGATATCCCCATAACGGTCATGAAGGGATTCTACCGAATCAAGCATAACAATAATGACAGATAGAGCTATAGCTGTTATCAGGATAATATCAAAAAGCTGACCTATTTTGGAATCCGCTTCGAAAATAATCCTGTGAATTTTTTCTCGGAACGGTTCATTCTGGTTCTTAGTCATAGAATGAAATAATGACCAAGATTGAGAGAAAATCAATTAGAATATCTGCATTAATTATAACAAGAATAGGTGGAAATAACCTTGAAATATAAGCATTTATATTTAAAAAAAGTTAATTTTACAAGAAAATTCCCCTTGACAAAAGTTAACTTCTGTGTTATAATTTTAACGCAATCGGAAAGTGTTACTCTTTCTGTGGATTACCTAATATCGTCCACCCAGGCAGGCCGCAACCTGCTTGGGTTTTTTTATTGCACCCCCTCAATATTGCATTCAGAATCCTCAGGCACTTTCTCAGAATCATTCGTGTAAACCATTAAATGGTATCATTATATGAAATAATGTTTGTGATATTTTTCGCATAGTATACAAAATTTGTCTTGACTTTTTCTTCCATGAAAATTATACTCTCAACTGTTACTATTGAAAATGATAATCATTTTCATTTAGACTTAAAAACAACAATGGAGATACACAATGCTTAAAAAATCAATACTCACTGTCCTTGTTTTGCTTCTGGCAATATCTGCGAATGCTGACCGGAGAAAATATGTTTGGACATATCAAACAACTACCATGTCACCCGGTGATGCTGAGTTTGAATTTTACCAAACGACAAAAGTTAATGAAGGTTCCCCTGACAAATGGGAGTATTATATCGAAGTTGAACAAGGGATATCCCCCAAAGTCGATTTTTCAATCTACCAGATATTTACACAAACGCAGGGTGAATCTGTGAAGTGGGATGCCTTTCAGGTTCGCACCCGATACCGTTTTGGTCTCCCGGGAGAAATAGCATTTGACCCGGTGCTGTATATTGAATACCGGAGGAAGATGAACAACGGTCCCGGTCGTAACAAATTCGAGACAAAACTTTTGGTCGGGAAAGATATTGAAAAAATCAATATCTCCGCGAATCCGGTGTTTGAATATCTCTGGGCTTCAGGATATGAATCCTATAAAGAGGTCGGTTTAGATGCAGCCATATCTTATGCACCGACATATAAATTTTCGATTGGCCTTGAGTCAACCTCACGTCAGTATTACTACTCCGACGAATTAAAGGACGACAAATTTAAATCATCATTCGGTCCAACAGTATCGTTTGCGAGCGGTGACAATTATTACTCGCTTGGAGTAGCATTTGGATTAAATGACAATGCTGACGATACAATGATTCGCTTTCTGATGGGGATCGGCATCTAATGAAACATCTTTTGTTCATAATTGCAGCACTATTGTCATTTGCTGTATTTGAAGGGTGTAATTCATCTCAGGTTGAAAAAGAATCACGTTCACCGGGAGAGATCGCTTTTCGCTCAAACTGCCAGCGATGTCATATCCTCCCGAAACCGTCAATGAAGTCAGATGAACAATGGCCGGCTATAGTGTCAAAATATGGTGACAAGGCTAATCTGACTATCACCGACCAGAAGCAGATTTTGGCATATTTGATTGCTAATAACTAAAATCTCTTAAGGGTATGTCATTAAAAGGCATGCCCTTCTCTTATATTCTGATACGTACAACTTGACACAGTTTATTCCTCTGTGTACCTTGCCATGCATGAATACACCAAATAAACTGACCATCCTCAGAATAATAATCGCACCGATTTTTATCTATTTTTTTGTGATAGAAGATTTCTATATGCGGTTAATCGCTCTTGGTCTGTTTATTATAGCTGCTTTGACCGATTTAGCTGACGGCTATTTTGCCCGGAAATACGGTATTATAACCGGATTCGGGAAATTTATGGACCCGCTTGCGGACAAGATTCTTGTTGCGGCAGCATTAATTTCATTTATATCCCTCAGATATGTTACCGCTCTCCCGGTCTTTTTAATAATCGGCAGAGAATTTGCCATCACCGGTTTGCGGCTGCTTGCTGCTTATCGTGGTGTGGTCATCTCCCCTACCTGGTGGGCAAAGGCGAAGACTTTTTTACAACTTACTTTAGTCGGTGTAATCCTTGCTTATATTACACTGATGGATGCCTTGTATTTTTATAATTCAGGTGCTGTCTCTCTTTTTGAATTTGATTACCGCTTCTATTTTAATATAATGATGTGGGTGACTGCTGTTGTTACGGTCGGTACCGGGATTGATTATTCTGTTAAGTATTTTTATATGATAAAGACTGTTTTAAAATAAATGATGAAACATCTCTCACTTTTTGTTGCCACCGGAATGTACTCGGGCTATCTGAGACCTTTTTCAGGAACCTGGGGAACAATCCCCGCATGGTTGATAGCATTTTATCTGATTCAGGGTAATATTCTGTACCTCGCAATAACAACGGTTTTGGTTTTTATACTGTCGGTCTGGTCAGCCGGTGAGGCGGAAAAAGTGTACGGTCATGATTCAAAAAATATTGTCATTGATGAATGGGCGGGGATGTTTGTCACCATATTGTTTGTCCCGGTGACATTAAAAGCATATATCATCGCATTTTTATTGTTTCGAATATTCGATGTAGTTAAATTATATCCGGCTGCCCAGTTTGAAAATCTTCCCGGAGGATGGGGCGTTACCATGGATGATGTAGCTGCCGGAGTGTATGCAAATATCGCAACACAACTGGTATTGTATGGAATAACTTATTTTAATTTATAGAATAGTATGATTATAGAAATAATAACAATTGGTGATGAAATCCTGACCGGACATACGGTCGATTCCAACTCGGCATATATAGCCAAAAAGCTGCTCGAAGTCGGACTTGAAGTATCATTCATCACATCAATAGGTGACTCGATTGAACAGATGGAAGAAACATTTCGGCAGGCATTAAATCGATCCCAGATAATCATCACGACCGGCGGACTGGGACCGACCGATGATGACTTGACAAAAAAAGCAATCGTCCGGGTTTTCAAACGGAATCTGATTTTCCATGAGGAAGTTTTAGAGGATATCAAAGAGCGTTATGCAAAACGTGATATAAAAATGCCGGCTATCAATCACAATCAGGCACTGCTCCCTCAGGGTGCGAAATTTTTCCCCAACAAACTAGGCTCAGCAGTCGGACTTTGTATTGCTGAAAACGGAAAAACGTTTATCTCCCTTCCGGGTGTTCCCCAAGAGATGAAACAGCTTATTGATGATGAGATTCTGCCGTACCTGCAGAATTTATCTGATACCAAAAATATTTCAGTTCTAAAATTACGGACAGTCGGGATTGTTGAATCAAAACTTGCAGAACTCATTAAGCCGGACTTAAAACTTGAAAACAACGTCCGGCTTGCTTACCTCCCCTCATACAGCGGAGTAGATCTCAGAATCATCTCCAAAGGTGATACCGAAGATGAAGCATTAACAAAACTGAGAACCCTCCAGAGCCATCTTGAATCTGCTGCCGGTAAATATATATATGGATATAACTCGGATACCCTTGAAGAAAATATCGGACAGCTTTTAAAAGATAACGACAAAACTTTAGCTGTCGCAGAATCATGTACCGGAGGTCTACTCGGTTCATTGCTGACATCAGTTCCCGGTTCCTCACACTGGTTTAAAGGCGGGATAATCTCCTATGCAAACGAGATCAAAGAATCTGCCCTTGCGGTACCACATACTTTACTGGAACAGTATGGTGCTGTCTCAGAAGAATGTGCCGCTGCTATGGCAAAAGGGGTTAAAGAAAAATTTGACAGTGAATACGCAATAGCGATTACCGGCATTGCCGGACCTGATGGCGGGACTGATGAAAAACCGGTCGGATTGACTTATGTCGGTATAGCCTATAGAAATGACGTTGTAGTCAGAATGTTTAACTTCGGCAAAGACCGTATCTCCAATCGGACCCGGGCATGTTATGGTGCTCTGGAAATGCTTCGCAGGGATATACTGGATATCACATGATTCGGCTTTTCATCGCACTCGATCTCCCAAAAGAAGTTAAGACATATCTCTCACAGATTATTGAAGATATGAAATCAAAAGGTGCTAATGTAAAATGGGTCAAAGCTGACAACATCCATCTGACAATGAAATTTTTAGGCAATACCGAACCATCAAAAGTCGATTCGATTATAGAATCACTCAATAAAGCTATTCATTTTACAAAACCGATTGAAACCAACCTCTCTCTCCTTGGTGGTTTCCCCAACCTGACAAAACCGAGAGTCATATGGATTGATATTGAAAAAAACAGAGAGTTGATTATTAACACAGCTAAAGATATAGAATCTACTCTTATAGATATTGGATTTGAAATCGAAAATAAAAAATTCACCCCACATCTGACTTTGGGACGGGTAAAAGATCTAAAGAATTTTGACAACCTTGATTCTTATCTGCAGAATCTACAGCTTAAATCTTTTGATTTTAATTTTGAATCTCTTTCGTTAATAAAATCAACATTGACCCAGCATGGACCGATCTATAAAAAACTGCATACAATTCAATTTTCCGAACGATTCGGCGATTAATCAGAGCATTGTCTCAAATTCAATTTCATCCCGAAGAGGGATACCATACTGACCGATTTTTGCTATAACCGGTTTAATTTTTCGGGATTCTTCAAGTGCATTGATATGGACAGCTGCGATAGTCATCCCCCGCTTCTGATAAAACCGGATAGCATCAAGATTATCATTGAGGGTAATTAACCAGACTCTTTTACAACTTCGAAGTTTTGCTTCTGAAACAACTTTTGTTAAAAGAGAACTTCCGATACCACTGAATTTTCTGAATGCATCAAGGGTGACAATCTCGCATTGATCTCTGATTATTTCATAAGTCACCAGACCGACTTTTTCACCGTTATCGGCTTCTGCATAAAAACCATCAATCTCAGCTGGATAGATTTTTCTCCCCCGGCTGACGATAAAATCAGCACCCCAGGTCCGAACAATTTCAAGAACCCAATCTTTACCGGATGATTCAATTTTTTTGATGATGAATTTCATACAAATAAAGTATGAAAATTATTTGAGTAACTCAATATATTTTAAGGACAATCGAGCGGCTGTGGTCCGCCGGAGAACATATATTCGACCATATATACTAAATCACTAATATCATGCATTGTATCCGAGTTCGGGTCTGCTTCATCAAAACAAGGAGGGTACGGACCCATCTCAAACATATAATTTTTCATGAATTCTAAATCATACACATTAATCTGATCATCATCACTGTTATCATAATTTCCGGCGTAATTAATACAGCAGGATGGTAAGATTTCATAACAATGGGGACCTGACCAATCCGGTGGTGTCAGGCCGGTCTCTTTCATCTGCCAGAGCCATATCCCGGTCGGTGGATAATAAGATGAATCAATGCAAAGGGAATCACCGGCAAACGAAGCATCGACCTGGGTAGTAAATGTCATTACAACATCATCATAACCGATATCAAATCCTCTATCGTCATTCCAGGTGAGATAGACTCCCCCGATGCCAAGTGTATCTGCACCAATTCCGTCAAAGCTATAAGTATTTATCGCATAAATTAAATCAAACTTCAGAAGCCAATTTACTAAACTCTCATCATAATTTATAACCTGGAATTCGCCATCAGGAAGTTCACCGTTGTTGGACAGATAAAATCTGAATCCGGTAGTGATACATGCTAATCTTTCACTTGAATAATTTTGTAATCGCAGATGCATTGTGATCGGTTGTCCCGGTTTCACATCGTTTCCATAAGCACCATCAACATGGTCTATCGTATATCCAAACTGAGCGTAACCGGTTAAAGAACTCATACAAACTATTGCTACTGCCTGCAAAGCAATTTTTAAAATTTTTATCATAATAACCCTCCGAAGGTTTTCTTATTAGTTAGTTTAAAATAACTTTCAGAGACAAATGTGTCAAGACTTTTATTGACCCAATAAGTCCACTTATTTTCTTGTAACATTATTTTCCTCAATTAGTTACGATTTTCACACCTCATATAACTAACTGATTTTAATTATAAGAAAACCTCGTTGCGTTTGCTGATTCCAAGTTGTTGCCAGACTCCGATTTATTACATATATTGCCAACCTGATGAGGAAATTAATATGACAAAACCGGCTGACATCAAAGCTGATATAGTGCCATACTCCGATGAATATGCCGCACAGATCCGTGGCTGGATCGAATCTGCCGAAACATACAAGCATGTCTGCCGGGGTACGGACTTTCCCCCGCCGGAAAATATTATTTCAAGTTGGCAGCGGGATACGGTCAATTCGTACATCTTAATAGATTCCGGAAAACCGATTGCATATGGTGAACTCTGGCATCGCAAAGATGAAATGGCATTTGAACTTGCTCATATTTTAGTAGATCCGTACAAACGCTCTCAAGGTTACGGTACAAAGCTCATCAAACTTTTATATGAACGGGCAGCAACAAGAGATGATGTCGCCAAAGTCATTATCAAACTTTTTCAGGAGAACCCCGAAGCTCTCAGTTGTCTGATGAAAGCGGGGTTTGAGATAACAGGAACGACAAATTATACGACCGGTATACGGTTGGTAAAATATGCATAAAAAAATAAACATATACAGGAGTTGTAATGATTAAAAAAATTGGAATAGTCGGATTTGGACAGATGGGTTCCGGTATCGGTCAGGTTGCCGCTGCTGCAGGATATGAAGTTATTGCAGTTGAAGTTACCGATTCAGCCTACAACACCGGACTTAAATATATCACCAAATCTCTGGATAAAGCGATTGAAAAAGGTAAAGCTGACAAAGATTCCAAAGAGAAGGTTCTTGGGAAAATTTCCGGTTCAACCGACCTGCATGTTTTAAAGGATGTCGACTTAGTATGCGAAGCTGTTATTGAAAATATGGTCGTGAAAAAAGAATTGTTTGCAAACATCGATAAAATCTGCAAAGAAGAAACAATTTTTGCATCGAACACTTCCTCCCTATCCATCGGCGATATGGCTGCTGTAACCGGACGCCAGGACAAGTTCCTTGGACTGCATTTCTTTAACCCGGTCCCGATAATGAAATTGTGCGAGGTTGTCAAGACGCTTGATACATCGGAACAGACGTTTGATACCGCTTTTGCATTTGCCGAATCAGTTGGTAAAGCTTGTGTCAAAGCAAAAGATTCCCCCGGCTTTATTGTAAACGTTCTCCTGGTACCATATTTATTGGATGCGATTAGAATGTATGAACGGGGTCTTGCAACAAAAGAAGATATCGATAACGGTATGATGCTCGGATGCGGTCACCCGATGGGTCCATTGACTCTGACAGATTTTATCGGTCTTGATACGATTCTCTATATTGGTGATATCATGTTTGAAGAATTCAAAGATGACCACTACGCTTCCCCGCCACTGCTCCGCAGAATGGTAAACGCCGGTTACCTTGGGAAAAAAGCAGGTAAAGGTTTCTACGATTATACAAAAAAATAAAGGTGAATACTTCGACTCCGCTCAGTATGACAAATTAAATAAAGGATAGATACTATGACAGAATTTAAAAATTTACTTGTAGAATTAGACGGTGAAGTTGCCATCGTCAAAATAAACCGTGAACGCGCCATGAACGCACTGAACAGAGAGACGGTTGAAGAACTGCAGTCATTTTTCTCATACTACTGGTCTGACGAAAAAGTGAAATGTGTAATCGTTACCGGAAGCGGTGAAAAAGCATTTGTTGCAGGTGCCGACATTACCGAACTTGCCGACTTAGACGTCCGCACCGGAAACGAAACATCCGCCCGTGGTTTATATCTGATGAAAACAATTCAGAACTTCCCGAAACCGGTCATCGCTGCCGTTAACGGATTTGCCTTAGGTGGTGGATGTGAACTTGCCATGGCTTGCGATTTCCGTTTTGCCTCTGAAAAAGCAAAGTTCGGACAGCCGGAAGTTAATCTCGGTATCATCCCCGGTTACGGCGGAACGCAAAGACTCCCCAGACTCGTCGGTCGCGGTAAAGCGATGCAGTTAATCATGACCGGTGACATCATTGATGCAGCCGAAGCACATCGTATCGGTCTTGCCGATGAAGTTTTCCCGCATGATGACCTGATGGCTAAAGCTCTTGAAACAGCCAAAAAAATCTGCACCAAAGCACCGATCGCTGTATCACTTGCCAAAGAATCAATCAATCGAGGTTTAGATGGAACACTAACAGCCGGATGTGATTTGGAAAAAGCGAACTTTGCCCAGTGCTGCGGTACCGGAGATAAAAACGAAGGGATGGAAGCATTCCTTGAAAAACGCCCGGCGAATTTTTCCGGTCATTAATAGATTTAGATTTAAAATAACGTAGGTCGGGCAAGACGCCCGACAACACTTCATTGTTCGTATAATTTTGCAGGCGAAGTCACCTGACTTCGCCTGCTTTTAAGAAATGATTCATTATGATAACTAACGACGATATCATTAAAACCCTTGAATCACTCGATTCCATCTTCCCCGAAATTGAAGGCTACAACTGGTATCTTAATATCCCGAATGTCATAGTAAACATGACCCCGGATGCTACAGCTTTTTCAAATAGAATCTCTCAGGCAGCCCTTACCGATGAAAATGCTGATACTACGATTAAAGAAGTTCTAAAAATATTTCAGGATGCTAAAAAAGAATTCATCTGGATTGTCGGGCCGAACTCTACACCAACAACGCTCGGTGAAAGATTGCTTAACCACGGCTGTAAAAATATTATCAACACCTTTGGAATGTATATAGAAAGTATCCCTGAAGAAACAGAGAACAATAATCTTATCAGAACAGTAGAACACACCGATGATAATTTAGAACCGTTGATTAAAGTTATGGAAAAAGGGTTTGCAATCCCTTATGAAAATGCAAAACAATATAACGAGATGCTACAGCGTTCTCAGTTTCATGTCCGTACCCGATACTATCTTTCGTATGTTGAAGCCAACCCGGCACCGGTTGCAGTATCATATTTGACGTATGTCCCGAATAAAAAAATTGTCTACTTAAGCGGTGCGGCAACGATACCTGAATTTCGAGGTCGGGGTATCTATAAAGCAACTCTTGTCAAAAGATTGCAAGATGCACAAAAGGATGGAATCTATATCGGCATAGTTTCCGCAGACCAGACAACCTCCGCCCCGACTTGCAGAAAGTTTGGGTTTACCCAGGTCTGCGAATTTCGGGTATTTAGTAAATAAATCCAAACATAGCATGTCTAACTTCTTCCCTCTCATTGCATTCGGTATATTTTAGTTTCTCAGTATTGCATCCTCTGTGGTTTTTTCACTTGACAAGAGTGGACTTATAAAGTATGATTTTACCAGATTAACAAAAAGATTTACAGACGGGGTATGTCGTGATTTATTACATAAGCTTTTACAATGTAAGTATTTTCGATCAGTCGAACACCTCTATTAATTATCTTCAGAATTAAACGACCGAAATTTTGTTTCGGTTTTTTTTATATATAAAGGACGAATCTTATAATTTTGAGCAAAGTGATAAAACTATGAGAAAAATTAATGAGAAATTTAAAAAACTAATCGTGGGCTGTATGCTGTTCATCTTTAGTTTCCTTCTCTTCTCACCGCCTATATATGCCTTGGATTATGACCCTTTTAAACCAAACATCGGTGATGTTATAAATATTACCGGAGATGACGATCCATTTGGAGTTGATAAAGTCAACGAACGGCATTCTATTAATATTATACCGTATAATTTCCTGAATATTATAACCATATATTTTAATTTTGAAAACTCAAAAATCTATAGAGATATAGAAAAAAATGAATATAGACAAAATAAAACAACTTCTTCAAGAAAGAAAATACAAAGACGTTATATCGATAATTGATATCAATAAGGCTCAAATTGATCTTGAGAATGTTGAGTTATTGATTTATTACACCGAAGCATCATTAGCTTTGGGTGAATATGAATCAAGATTTATTGATAAAGCAATAGCATTATTACGCCCAACAAATGATATAGGTTCTTTTGCTCTAGCTAAATACCTAAAAGCAAGATTAGAAATTATTTCGGGTGAATTATTATCTGCCCAAGAAAACTTAAATGAATCATATGTATATTATAAGCGTCTTGATGATTTAAGAGGGATGGCGAGAGCTTCTAATCTTTTGTCTTATATTGCTTTTCAACAAGGGAATTATATTACTTTCGATGAACATTCTCAAAGAAGTATTTATTATTATAAGAAGCTAAAATTGAATGATAAAATTGGAATGGTTCTTTTAAATCAATGTTTAGCTCAATTTCGAAGAGGTAATTTTAAGAAGACAAATCTAATTCTAAACGAAGTAAGATTAAATTTTATTCAATACTTAACTGATGATAATCTCTATAATCTTTATCATATATCAATTTTAAAAAATTGTTTAATAGATAACTTAATCTCCTGTAAAGAACAATTAGAATTAACTAATCAGTTATCAAAAGACTTAAAACGAGAAGTTTTTAGACAACATGAGATAACCGCACTATACTATTATTATAAAAAAGATTTTAATAAATCAGAGGAAATTGCCCTCAAAGGACTCGATTTAGCAGAAAAAATTGCTTCTCAATCAACCTTGATCTCCCAGATTAAACGGCTCCTCGGTGATGTTTATATTAAACTCAATGATTATACCAAAGCTGAAAAATATGCCTCCGAAGCTCTCCTTGTTGCTGAAAAAATCAACGAACGGGTAGAAATAGCTGCCTGTTATCGAATTTTTGGGCAAGTTGAGATGCATAAGAAGAACAAAACCAAAGCAAAAGATTGGTTTGAACAGGCGTGTCAGCTTTTTGCAAAAATTCAGTCAAACTACGAACTTGCCGTCACCCGATACTTATCAGCTGAATCCGGTCTGTATACAAAAGCAGAACAATCAGCCCTTTTGTACCCGGCTCTGGATTATTTTAAGTCCGAAGAAATAACAGCCTATATAGAAAAAATTGAAAAAGTCCTCAATAACCTGACAACCGATATTGCACCGATTGTCCGAAAACAGACCGACCGCTTTGCCTGCCCCAAAATCATTACTAAAAACAAACAAATGCACCGGTTATTGGATTATGCAAAACAGACTTCCGTAATGAACGACACTATCCTTATTACCGGAGATACCGGAACCGGTAAAGAACTCTTTGCCCAGTATATCCATTATCATTCCAACCGTAAAGGTCAACTTGTTACGGTCAACGCAGCAACAATACCGGAAACGATGTTTGAATCGGAACTGTTCGGCTACGAAAAAGGTGCCTTCACCGGTGCCAACAAATCCAAACCGGGTAAGTTTGAACTTGCCAACGGCGGCACTCTCTTTTTGGATGAAATAGGCGAACTTCCTTTGAACATGCAGGCAAAACTCCTGCGGGTGCTTGAGGAGAAAAAAGTCGAACGGCTTGGTGGAATTGCCAAAAAAGATATTAATGTTAAAATCATTGCTGCTACGAATAAAAATCTTAAAGAATTTTCAGAAAAAAACATATTCCGTTCCGACCTGTATTTCCGCTTGCAGGTTTTCGAAATCGCACTGCCGCCCTTATGCGATAGGCTTGAAGATATTGAACCGCTTGTCAGCTATTTCCTCGAAGAATATGGATTTGATGTTGAACAAAACAGGGAGAAAGTAACAAAACTTGCTGATATTTTTGAGACATCACGATGGAACGGAAATATCAGAGAGCTTGAAAATGAATTAAAACGACTCTATCTGCTTTCTGAAAAATCGATAGATCAAATGCTCAAAATTTACGCTCCAATTCAAAATGCTACGCACAGAGAAAAATTGGCTGATGCCTTAGAAAAAACGAATTGGAATCGTCGTGAAGCTGCCAGGCTTCTCAATGTTTCCGAAAGCTCAGTCCGTCGCTGGATTGAAAAATATAATCTTCATGAACCTATCAATATCGATAATATTTAAATCTACCAGAGATACTTTCAAATTCAAATCTCCAAACTAATTGTACTGCGTCACCTGCGTCGCCCTGCGTCATCTCCCATGACGCAGATAACCGATTGTTTTACAACAGCTTAAAAATTAGTGCATCACATGGTGCGTCACTTATCTGAGATTGAGCGACCGATGCGAAATAATCCAGCTGCTGACAACACATCGCATTCTCTTCGCATTCAATAGTTTACATATTTTATTGTCATTCTGTTCAATTTGGCACAGGGATTGCAATATAAATTTGTAACTCGACTGCCCCGTCGATATTATTGTAAAATTGCCTGCCGGGAGATAATCGCAGGGGACGTGCGGGAACGGTTGTAATTCCGGCAGGTAAAAATTTAACAGATGGAGGAAATCTTATGATTGTGTGATTCATATTACAAACGGGGCGTTGGAGTTGGCAATAAACTAATTGACAACTTAACTCAGGAGGCTTTACTTATGTTTAAATCGAAACAAGTTATAACAATAATAACTTTACTGGCGATGGTTTCAATGATCAATTTAATAATAGGGTGTGACAGGAGCTTAGAAAGCGAAGTTAATAACAGAAATGATATTAACACCAATACACTACACCCATCAAACCAAAACAATAATCTTGAATCGTTACAATCATTCTTTCTTGAGGATGAAAACAATGTTTCAATAACTGAATATCAAATTCTTGATGATGAAGTAAAAATTCGATTAAATTATTATGATCAAAATGATAATATTGAAAATCGAGATCTGTATCTTTCTAAGAGTTTACTTGAATTTAGATTACATGATGTTGATTCAGATGAAATTATTTATTCTTACAGATCAGAAATTAATGGCGATTCAATAATCTATCATTCTCAAACACCATCTGGTAACTTTACATATAATAGAAATAGAGAAGGAAACTACAATCAATTTATAATCAATAATGATACATTGATTGTAGAATTTTTAAATCAGGAAGAATTTCAGCATGCCGTTGATTTGTTTGAGAATTACAGTCAATCTGAAATCTCTAAAATGAAACTAAGTGAACAAGTGCTTTTTAATAAAATCAATCAGGTTTATTCTTTTTATTCTACCAATTGGTCTAATGAGTCTTACGATGTTTATTTAGCTACAAATTTAGTTGGTGATTATAATTTTATTAAATGGTACGTAGATAATATAGGTGATGAAAACTTAGATCGTGATAAAGCATGCAGAATGGCTAATTATTTAATGGCTGCAACCTGTTGGTGTGGACCTTGGTGTATGCTTGTATGTATTCCAGCTGCAGGTGTAGCTACTGCTTGCTTTTTAGCAGATGTGTTTGAATAAAGAAAGGAAGGTATGAACTATCTTAGCATACTACAGTTACTAATGATATTAAGTGGAGCAATATTCGGAGTATTAGCTTATCGTGAATGGAATAAAAAATTCAAATTCTTTTCATTTAATAATCCTTTTTCTCCATTTAAATACAAAGAAAGGTTTTCACCAAAAGGATACAAATTTTATTGGGCATCAATTAGTTTACTCACTTTAACTGGTTTGATCACTATTTTTTTAGATTTATATAAATGGTTAATCAAATCTTAATTTAAGCAGAGTAGTCCACAGCAAGTGATGAGCACTAGGCTGGGGCTGGAGCATCATTAGTCGGTTGTACTATATCTACTGTTTATAAATGGTTTTCTTAAAATGCCTAACTAAGGATAAAATCATGAAATCTACTTATTACGGAGCAACCGCGGGTTTTTTAAGCCCACTTATTTTAATTTTTACTGGAAATTTACCCGTAGCAGAAAATCAGCAGACTAAATCAATAATTGCTGCTGTTTGTGTCGGGCTGGAAATCGGTATTGTAATCAAATTGATTGATCATTTCCTGCCGAAAAAGAATAAATAATCAATTAAGAACCTGTGTAAATATACAGGTTCTTAGAAAAATACACAGGATAGTATTATGGCAATGAAATCTAATTGCGAATCAAAACCGTTAACCAAAAGACAACTTCTGATCCATATTTTAGATATGGCGATTGCGTTTACAGTTTCGATATACTTAACAAATCAGGGTCACCCGATAATCGGCTGGTTCTTTTTTGGATTAATCCTTGGAATCGGAAATTTATATGCATATAAAAAACCAGGCGAGAGATGGAATATTGTCAATATCATCTTCATTCTTGTTATTGCCCTGATTACAACTTCTCTCTTTAACCTGCTTAAAATGGGTTAATCGAAAAATATAATTAAGAAATTCAAACCTTAAATATCGATTGAAACACTCATTTTTTCTCCCGAATCGACCGATTCTATATTATATTAGTATAAATACAAACCAAAAAAACCGTAACCGAAACTCAGGAATCTCTGTCTGTGAATCAGATGAATGACAAAAACGAGTTATTCTGGCAGCTTTTAAAACCGGAATATAAAAGAGCAATGATGTATTGCCGTAAGCTAATGCAGCACAGAGAGAAAGGTGATGATTTGTTTCAGGATGCCATCGTAACAGCAATCCGAAAAATTGACCAGCTGAGAGAGCAAAACGCTTTCCGCCCATGGTTTTACAGAATCGTCATCAATACCTTTAATTCCGAAATTAAAAAACATAAAAAACGAACTTTTATGCCCTTTGACACCGAAACCGAGCAGATTCTCCCCGCTCATAACCCGGCCAATATACATTTTGCCAATATATGGCTTGAAAAACTGTTTAAAGCACTCAAACCGGATGAACAAAGTTTGATCATTCTTTTTGAAATGGAACAATGGACCTTAGCTGAAATCGGAGAGATGTACGGTAAATCTGAAGGAGCTATCAAACCGAAACTGTTTCGGACCAGGGCAAAACTTAAAAAAGAATTATCGCGCTTGACTAAAAATAGATCAGCCGAAGTAACCGAACTCAAAAAATTGATGAACGCTTATGCCATGTAAAGATATTAAAATGATGCTGAACAAATCCGATCTGTCAGACTTATCGGAAGTTCAAATCAAACAGATTGAAAATCATATACACAACTGTGAACAATGTTATGAACTCTACAGCCGTGATATGATTCTTACCTCTTTGTTTAAACATGCTGAGACTGATGAGGAATATATCATCCCTGTTGAGGTCATGAAGGCAAAGTTAAACAAACGCTTAATAGAACCGGAAAAAGGTTTCTCCCTCTTAAATTTTATACGGAAACCTGTTGTAGGTTCAGTCTCGGCCTTAATGCTGTTTGTTTTCGTCTCTCTTTCATTATTCACTCTGGAGAAGAACGAACAAAATCAGAATTTTCAACTTGTTGCCTATGAGGTAAACTTAAACGGAATCTCCCCCGAATTTGCCGAAGACCATTCCGTCATCTGCGATATGCTCTCCTCTGCCGGTCTTGATGATGCCTCGGTAGATATTCTCGGTTGTGAGCGGAGTTGTGAAGTAGTAATATTTGATTTAAAAAATAAAGAAGAAGCCGAACTTGTTGTAAACATCTTTCAGGCGATTGACAAAAATGATATCTCCACCAAAGTCAATCAGGTGAACGATTACAATCAGCAGGTTCTTTAACAAATATCCAATATTCCGGAATCTGGATTACAATTTCAATATTCTTAAGAGGAGTAATTCATGCACCTACGAACCGTTAGGACATCATTAGTATTCATTGTGATTCTGGCAGCATCACTTGCTGCAAATCCAAAAAGTAAAATTGTAGATAATACATTTGATTTCGGATATGTTACCCAATCAGCAAAAATCGCTCATAAATTCTGGGTAAAATCAATCGGTGACGAACAGCTTACTATCACCAAAGTCATCCCCGGATGCGGATGCACTAAAGTACCGCTTGAAAAAGAGAATATCACTTCCGGTGACTCAACCTGGATGGAAATAATCTTCAGCACTAAAAAATACAAAGGAAACATCACAAAACATCCGCAGTTTATCACCAATGAATCGACCTATAAGCATCGTCTTAGTTTCAAAGCATCAGTTTATGCGGAACCTTTACCTGAGATGCCGTTGGTTCTTGACCCACCGCTCGTAAACCTGACCGGGTTTGTTCCCGGAAAGGAAAAGGCTGAAATTATTGTCACAAATACAACCGTTAATGATTTCACTTTAAACCTTATTGATGTTGACAACGAATATACCGGATTTGAAATACCAGAAACAATTAAAGCCGGAGAGACGGCAAAAATCTATATCAGTTTACAAAACGGTGCTGAGGCAAATACTTTTTCAAAGTCTCTGACCTTTGAGGTAAACGATACCGCCAAATCCCGATACACAATTCCAATTGCATACGTAACATCAGGTATGCAAATGACCAGCTCAAAATAGTAATAAAATACTTACCTATAAAAAAAAGGCATCCAATATTTGGATGCCTTTCATTTATATAGTAATCTTACTTATTCAACAGTTACTGATTTCGCCAGGTTTCTTGGCTGATCTACATGACAACCGCGTTTGACCGCAATGTAGTATGCCAACAACTGGAGCGGAATTATCGAAAGAAGCGGGGTTAAAAGTCTGTACGTCTTCGGAATGTAAATGACATGGTTCACTTTTTCAGCAATCTCAGTATCACCTTCGGTGGCAATAGCGATTACTTTACCGTTTCGGGAGCGAACCTCGGCAATGTTCGACATAACTTTATCATATACCGGATCTTTTAAAGCAATGACTACAACCGGCATATTTTCATCGATCAATGCGATCGGACCATGCTTCATCTCAGCTGCTGGATACCCTTCCGCATGGATGTAAGATATTTCCTTTAGCTTTAAGGCACCCTCTAAAGCGACCGGGAAATTGATTCCGCGACCGAGATAAAGGAAATTATCAGCCTTATGATATTGTTCGGCTATCGCTTCAACCTGATCAGCATTAGATAATATCTGCTCAACCTGACTCGGAATATCCTCCAGATATTGTATAATCTCCTGGCCCTGCTGAACAGAGACCATTCGCATTCTACCAAGCAGAGATGCAATCATTGAAAGAGTAATAACCTGCGAGGTAAATGCTTTTGTCGATGCAACACCGATTTCCGGACCGGCATGAAGGTATACACCACCGTCTGATTCACGGGCAATCGTTGAACCGACAACATTGACTAATCCCAAAGATGTAATCCCATGTTTTTGTGCCTCACGCATCGCTGCAAGAGTATCGGCTGTTTCACCTGATTGAGATATAGCCAAAAGCAAAGAGGATGGGTCAAAAATCGGCGAACGATACCTGAATTCCGAAGCATATTCAACTTCACAGGGGACGCGGGCAAGTTCTTCAAGCAGATATTCACCGATAAGTCCGGCATTCCATGATGTACCGCAGGCGGTAATAATTACTTTTTTAATTTCCCGAAGTTCATCATACTGAAGGTTAAGTCCGTTTAATCTTGGAATACCTTCTTCAAAATTCAGTCGTCCGCGGATTGCATTTCTCAGAGTAGTAGGCTGTTCATGAATCTCTTTCAGCATAAAGTGGTCATAGCCGCCTTTTTCGATTTCATCCAGAGTCCAGCCAACTTCTTCGACCTGCGGGGATATTTTTACATTCTGAATTGTCGTAACAGAATAACTATCAGAAGTTACGGTAGCGATTTCACCATCATCGAGATAGACAACCCGGTTTGTATGGTCAAGCATCGCAGAAACATCGGAAGCGACAAAATTTTCTCCGTCACCATCACCGATAACAAGCGGTGATCCCATTCTTGCAGCAACAATTGTGTCAGGGTGTTCTGATGAAATCACAGCTATTCCGTAAGTACCTTCAACCTGATTGAGCGCTTCGCGGACAGCCTCGGTTAAATCACCTTTATAGCAGAAGCGAATCAGCTGAGCTAAAATTTCTGTATCCGTTTCAGTTTGAATCGTATAACCTTTGCTTATCAAAAATGATTTTAATGTCCGGTAATTTTCAATAATCCCGTTATGCACTAAAGCAATTTCATCAGTATTATCCGTATGAGGATGAGCATTGAGCGTTGTCGGTTCACCATGAGTTGCCCATCTGGTGTGGGCTATACCACGATTACTCTGGACAGTGCTGTTAGCTAAAAGTTTCTCCAATTCAATAATCTTACCGGCAGCTTTTGTGACAAACAAACCGGAATCGGTCAATAATGCTATACCGGCTGAATCATACCCTCTGTATTCAAGCCTTTTAATACCTTTCATCAGAATCGGCTGAGCTTGTTTTGGACCTACATATCCAACAATTCCACACATAATTTTTTCCTACTTATTTAAAGTACTTTTTTACCTTATCGGCTAAATCCACTGTCAACTTTTGCTCATTTGTTTCAACTATCAAGCGGTAAATCGGCTCTGTATTAGAAGTACGCAACTGAAGCCAGCCTTCTTTGAAATCAAATCTGAGACCGTCCCGGCGGTCTATTTTTGATTTACCAAAAAAGGAGACCGAGTCTTTCTCGAATTTTTCAAGTTGTTTTTGAAACTTTGCGCGATCGGTTAAAATCTCTTTGTCCTTTATATTATAATATTTCGGGAAAGTTTCAACAAGTTTTGAAAGTGACAATTTTCGATTGGCAAGAAGAGTCAAAGTAAGGGCAGCGGCAATCAGCGAATCCCTGCCGGCATGAAATGACGGGAAAATCACTCCCCCGTTCCCTTCACCACCGATGACTCCGTTCTTTTGTCTCATCATCTGAACTACATTTGATTCACCGACTTTGGAATAAATGACTTTGGAACCAAGCGATTTAGCTATATCTGCAGTAACTTTTGATGTAGAAAGATTAATAACTGTGTTACCTTTCAATTTCATCAGCACAGCCATGACTCCGATTGTCAGAGTCAGCTCTTCCCCAATCGGTTTACCGGTTTCATCAACTAACGCAAGCCGGTCAGCATCAGGATCACAAGCCATTCCAAGGTCGGCTTTATGTTTTTTTACAGCAGCGGATAATTGTTTTAAATTTTTCGGTATTGGTTCCGGTTCATGGACAAAATTACCGTCCCCTTTACAATTGATTTCGATGACATTCACATTCATTCGTTTTAACAGCTCCGGCAGAGCTTGAGAACCGGCACCATTGACCGCATCGACTACAACTTTAAATTTTCTTTTAGCTACCATATTCCGGTTTACAGATTTTACCTTGAGTGTCTGTTTGATATGTTCATCAATCCAATGTGATTGAGTTTCAGCTTTACCAAGTTTATCAAACGGTTTGTATGCAAACTTTTGAGATTCAAATATTTTTGTAAGTTTAGTATATTCAGCGGGTGTAATAAATTCGCCGGTATGGTTAAAAAACTTAAGGGCGTTCCATTGACCCGGATTGTGAGAAGCTGTTATACATATACCGCCGGAAGCTTTCAGTTTTTTCACAGCAATCTCCACAGTCGGCGTAGGGACTACATCAATATCTATAACATCAATGCCGACAGACTGCAAAGTACTTATAATTATCGGTTTTATGATAGCACCCGAGGGACGGCTATCTCTGCCAACGACAACTTTTCCTTTTTTAACCATTGTACCAAATGCCGCTGCATATTCAGCAAGCATGTGCATAGCAAGTCCGTTGCCGAGTACACCTCGTACACCCGAGGTTGATTTAACCAGTTGTTCTTTTTTCATTTCTATCCTGCGTTATTGTATTTCCAATATTGCGGCACCGTTGTTAGTACCTATTAAAAGATTTCCAAACATATCAAGAGCTAATGAATTAATAAAATTATCGGGAAGTTCTGAATTTCCCGTGGTAAAAGTAATCCAGTCGATACCGTCATACATAGAAAGACCAAACTGTGTACCAGCCCAGATATTGCCGTTATTATCATAAGCAACAGCGGTAACAGTATTATCCCGCAAGCCATCCGAAGTATCGTATTGTGTAAAATCCACTCCATCGTATACATAGATTCCATCTAAGTTGACACTCATAAGGATATTATTCGTTATCGAGATATCAAGATCCCAGATATCGCGGTTCACGAAATTATTTGATGTTGCATTATAATTAGTAAACGAAGCACCATCGAATTGAGAAAGTCCATATAAACTCATACCAATCCATATATCGTTGTTAGATGCCTCACCCAATGACTCAATTCCATTAAAAACAAGCCCATCTGTAGTTGTATATTGGGTCCATGTCGTATCACCGTCAAACTTAAACAAACCTGCCAATGTTGTCCCTACCCAGATTCCTGTATTGGTAAACAAAACATCGGTCACGGCATCTGAGGACAATCCGGAATTCTGATTATTATATATTGTAATCAAGGTATCATCAATTTTGGCTACACCGGCAATTGGAAGACCTAACCAGACTAAACCTGAGGGAGCGAGAGAAATTGACTCCGGTGAACCGAAAAATGTTGTGTCACCAACAGAATCGATAAGATAATCCCCGGTTGAATACACAGTATCCCAGACATTGTTTAAAAGTTTTGAAACACCATTTCTTGATACAAAATATCTTGTGGTATTCAGAGATTTAAAATCAAGCACCGTATCTGAGATTATATCGGAGTTTGCTGTATTATAAATAGTCCAGTTAGCCTCTATCAATGTCTGGGTGGAGACGACATTTGAGATTGGTGACCAATTGGGAACTTCGTCACCTATCTTGACAGCAAAATAATAAGACGTTGCCCCGGATAATCCGGTGACAATTATAGTATCGGCGAGACCGCCCGGTTTTGGTTGAATGGAATATGTAAACTGAGTCGCAGCATTGAAATTAGCCGAATCAATCGAAGAGAGTGAATAGCGGACATCATACAATTTTGCCCGACCGCTCAGGCTGTCATCTCCCTGAACAGTAAAAATAAGGGTGACTGAATTGTCTGATTTATCAAGAATCATTAAATCCGAGATAGCATACGGAGCGACTGTGTCAGCACTAGGCTCCGGTGGTGTTACCGGATTTGATTCATCAGAACATGATACAAGTATTACTACAAAAAGTAACAGCGAGATGAATAATAAAAATCTGCCCATTATCTATATCCTATAATTTATTGTTTATCAAAGTAACGTAAGTATACATGAAAATAATTAAAAATAAAGGGTAAATTATGCTTTTTTACTGCTGAGAACATCCGCCATCTGTTTATGTATCAATGTATTAGAAGCAAGAATCTGGTCTGAAAATATCGAGTATTCCCTTAAGTCTATTTTCGTTACCTTACCGCCTGCTTCTGAGACAATCAGGATGGCCGAG
>QQUK01000249.1 GCA_008501655.1 Calditrichota bacterium | reverse complement strand
GATAAACTGTTTCCCATCTTCAATCGCCTGTGTTAAGTCAGAAACTGTGCCATTTTGTACCGTTGCAAGCACTGTCCAGAAAACAGCTGTATCTCCTGAATTAATTGTCAGATTATTATCGTATGTCATCACTGAAAACTGGTCAGTTGTAGCTGTTTCGACAAAATATCCGGGGTCCTGCATAGTGGTATATAATTGTCCGGGGACAAAATTTCCCGTAGGATATATAAGTGAATCTGCTCTGCCGGTGAACATATTGTAAGGAACCGATTGCTCCAATGAACCGTTTTTATACGATTCAAAAAAGGCTACTCCCCCGAACCGTGTATCTGAATCCTGACACGAAGTATCAACACCATATTCAGCACCGGATTGATATATGGTAGTTGAGAAAACATCAAAACTCGACTCATTCTGATTGCCGGAATCAGACGGAATATCCCAATCAATCGCTTCACCGATTGTGATGCCGCTCTTAGCCAGACCATCGTAAGACCAAACTTCTAATTTCTGCACAATAAAGTCACAATCTGACGGATCGGTACTTCCATAATATGAACGACTAAGTCCAATTGATGAATCATGAGTTACAAACGTTCCGGTATTATACCAATTATAATCAGTTTTAACACCTGAATCTTCTCCACCTAAGGGTACTAAACCGTTTTGGGTAAGCAAGCCGTTTCCAAATATTGACCAGTTTCCGATTGTATCAGCACCGTCAATCCAGAGAATCACCGGGGAACCGTCATAGAGATATACATCCGCATTCGAATCACATTCCGCACCGGAATAGGTCCAGTCCAGATTGATGCCACCGGCACCGTTTAATCCAAAAGCTCCATTGTTATCGACCCCTAATGCGAGACATGCAGAAAAAATAGTATCGGGGCGTTGTTCAATAATAGTGTCAGCAACTAAAAAATTGATTGGAATCGTATCAGGTGAACCGGGTGCATTAGAAATTAAAATAATTCTACCGGTATAATTTCCTAAAACCGTTGTTGGAGAACCTAAATTTATTGAACCTGTTTCAGTATTCGAAAATCCACTTGGTGTCAGACCGGTAAGACCGGAAACAGATAGCCAGTTAAGGCTCGAGTTATTATCCATCTCAATAACCGGTGAATAATTTAAATTGACATTTCCGTTATTTTCAAGCGTTATCGGTATAGAGATTGTCGAACCTGGCTCAGCATAAGTCGGTAACTCGATAGAAATGGGAGAATAGTGTAATAATGGATTCAGTACCGGGTCTACACAAGCAAGGCGGAACCATTTGACCGGATTGTTCTGCCAGGTTCCTTCATTTTGCACAATTCCACCGGCATCCTTATCATGAATATATTGTACATCAAGATAATAATCTCCGGCATAACTTCCGGATGGGTCAATAATTTCAGCCATTGACCAATCATCAGCAGGAATATTCTGCCGGCCGAACTTTGTCATCGACGGCCATGCATCCGAATCACAATCAAGCCCGCCGTTTGCAGGATCACAATCTTTGGAGTATGAGTTAGTGATGTTACGTGATTGATCAAAAGTCAGACCATAATCAAAAGAAACCGAAATAAACAACTCACCGTTTGCTGAACCGTTCAGATCGCCAGCACCACCATTTGCACGTGCAGCACAGTCATCGGTGATACCATTAAGAGGATCCTGATATTGTGTCCAGAGGACGTATAATTTACCATCACATTCGGATACCTGCATTTTTGATATAGCAAGGTTCCATGCACCGGTATAACATTCGATGAGTGTATCAAAATCCGGAGAAGACCATTCAGCTGATGCCACCGTACGAATAACATTGACATTTTCTGACCACATGAAAAGACGGCAGTAAAACCCTGACCATCCATCCGATGCCGGGTCTTCCGGCCATGGCACACCGGACCATGCAACATGCAGATCGCCATTGCTGTCAATCAACGTTGAAAGGTCTGTGTAAGGTCGATAGCCTGCTTCACCAAGTCTATTTTTTGTAATATTTACTCTGTTGTTCCAGGTCACACCCTGATCATCGGAAATCTGATAATATACATCATTATCCCACTGGACGTGAATTGGTGATTCACCTGAAAGGGTATCATCCTGAAAACCGGCTGGATATTGATCCGTTCCAACACCGGTATAAGTCAGATTTGCAGTCCATGCAATCGCTACTTTATCAGAGTTATTATCAGCAACGATATCATGCGAAAGATTATGAATTGTATCTACTACATATGGGGGATAGTCCCAAACTCCGGTATGCATATCTCCGACTTTTCGGAAATAATACATCGCTTGATCAGACACAGCAGCCGGATTTGAATGCTGAGCTATGACATGTGTGACATCCTGCGACCCTTCCTGATATGCAATCTTTGGCCACCTAACTGAATGTAGAAAGTCTGCATCATATGATGCAACCGAATCCGGTATACGGCTGTAATCCCAGAAAGGAAATCCAATAAAATCCCAATAATAAATTTGCGGTTGAGAAAAACCAGCCCCAAATTCTTGATTATGACCGCCAATTATAACATCACCATCCGAATTTGCAGTCAAACTAACATACCCCCCATAATCGCCGGTTGGTTGAACAGCAATAGCACTACTCAACGATGTACCAAACACCGAGTTTTTAAATGAAGCATAACCGTAATGTCTGTTTGTAAAGCTCGGCTGCAGAAGCCGCATCCAACCAAAATGAACAAAAACTGTATCGCCGATTCCGACTGTCTCTATCATACGACCCATTGTACCGTTATGTTGATAATCGTACCAGGTATCCCCAACGACAACACCGGGTGAATTTAAAGGAGATGTTGCTGTATAACCACCTACCGATTTCCTGTTGGCTGATTGAGCTGAAAGTTCCGGCTTTTCATCAATCATTGGAATTGTTTTTGATATATCTACTTTTGTACGGTTAGATTTTTTTACAGACGGTTTATTTGATGCAAAAACAAAATGAGTTGATAATAAAAAACTTAGGATAACAATTACAATATTACTTGTTTTATTCACAACATCCTCCCTGCGTAAGTTTCCTACAGACTGTCTGTTAAATTTAGTTTATCTCTTTATCTAAAAATAGACATATTTTACCCCGATACAAGCAAAAAATGGGTTTCGCAAAATCTGCTTATATGATAGTTGCCAATAAGAAAAGAACAGAACTTACGCTTTATGGACAGATTTCCGGAGGTGGACCACCGGCAAAGAAATATTCCACAAGATAGACAAGATCTGCTACATTGACAAAACCTGAGGCATCGACATCCGCTTCCTCAGCACATTCCGGAGCTTTTGTATTTTCGGTAACAAAAATATATGATACCAGATATACAACATCAGCTATTGAGATAGCATCGACAGAATCATTGTCAATGTTCCCTCGCAATCCGATGCAGCCTTGCGGACAGGGTACTTTCGAGACCACGTTTGAGATTGATGACCAGTTGAGCTGTTCATCGGCTACTTTTAAAGCAAAGTAGTAACGAACACGCCCCTGTAATTGATCGACATAAAAAATCTCACGTGCTCCCGATACCTGTGGACGAGGTAAGTACGAGACTCGTTTTGCCTGGGCAAAATTAGCTTCTGTAATAACAGAAGTATGATAGCGTAAATCGTATTCGGTGGCGGTTCCGAGCCGTCCGTCATCTCCAACCGCTGTCCAACTTAAACGGACAGCATCGGCAGAAACAAATTGCACGAATCCGAAGAACAATCCAAGCGTGGTGAATAATAATGTTTTAATACCAACCATTCCCTATACTTGTTGTAACACCAAGGGTGTATTGAAGTATGCGGGCATAAAACACTTATTTAGTATTGATTGTCAATAGAAAAATTAAATTTTTTTGGCAATTCTCTAATGTGATAGATATAAGCAGGATAGAACCTTTAGATAACAAACTTATTTATCCCGTTTTCGCAGAACCATTAACAGAGTATCATGTCTATTATCAGTAATACACCCCCCATTACATTCTGATGACAAAAACACTGATGTTTCAGTCTATAGAAATACTTTACGATGAAGCAAAATAATTTACGGGTTGAAAAAGAATGCACCGGGAAAATCCTGCGCTTCTTCCTTTTTCTTGGCAGACCAGGAATCGATCGATATTTTGTAAGTCGCTATCTCAAGGATTTCGGTTTTTGTGATCGCACGGTAGTCAGTATCCCGTTTCAGATGTGAAAAATACTTGTCAATCATCTGATGCATCTTATCCCGGGCAAAAACCATATCTTCGAGAATTTCAATCTTTCCAAAAGCGACAACCGATTCATATTCATTGGAAAATTCTCTCGCATACTCAGCTGGAAGCATCCGTCCGATTGTTCCGAATGAAAAACAGGCATTATCATCCTGCCGGACATTAGCAGCAAGTCGTCCATGTTTTGAAGTATGCAGATAAATTGCGTGAGTTGCCTTATCATATACAAAAATCGCCATCGTAATAAAAGGTTGTCCATCCATAACAGTTGCGACATACCCATAAGGAGCTTTAGCTAAAAAATTGATAATCCATGCATCATCTTTGATCTCCCGGTCTTTTCGTCTCAGCTCAGTTTTATTTGTCAGATCATGTTTTTTTGTCACTACTCCTCCTTATGCAGCATTTGTATTGTTTGGTTGAGGATTAACTTCCGGACAAGCGACCGGAATATCTGCTCGTTTACTTCTGGATGTAATTATTATTATTACAGCTGCTAATATTACGATAGAACAAACAATCGTCCAGCTTGATATCGGTTCCATCGCTATCAGATTCCCAAGTATTAATGCAATAACGGGATTTACGTATGCATAGGTAGCAACTTTCGATGGATCGGTTACTTTTAACAACCAGATATATGCTCCATACCCAACTGAACCGAATGTTATCAAATATATTAATGAGAGTATGGATACCGATGTAACATCCTGAATCTGTAAGTCAGAAAATTCACCGGTCAACATACTCAATATAATCAAAATAATCCCGCCGGAAAACATCTGCATCCCTGCGGATACAAACTGCGACTTCGGCATATCAGCATACTTAGAATAAACCGAACCGCTTGCCCAGAATATCGTTGCAAGTATTAATAACATTGCACCGAAATGATCTATTTCAGCAAGTCCTCCTACATTTGTAGGATTAATTAATGCACCAACTCCTATAAAGCCTAATATCAATCCGATAACTACTGCCATTCTTGGACGGTTACCATTCGGACGGATCCAATCAATCAGCACTATCCACATCGGGACCATGGCAATTATCAATGCTGTGATACCGGAAGGAACAACCTCCTCAGCCCAACTGACTAACCCGTTTCCCCCAACTAAAAGCAAAAGCCCGACGATCGAAGTCGATATCCAATGTTTGGCTTTTGGGGAATCTGCTTTTTTAGCCTTCCCCCAGAAATAAAATATCAATCCTCCCAAGATAAAACGAACTCCCGCCATTAAAAAGGGTGGTATTGTTTCAACACCTAACCGGATTGCAAGATAAGTTGAACCCCAAATCAGGTAGATTGCTGCAAAACCAAGTATTATTTGATATTTTAAATTTTTAGTCATTTTTAAATTTCTTCCATCCTGACTAATAAATGTCATCCTGAACCAGTCAAAGGATGCACTAATTTCATCAGTCACCCTGAGCGGAGTTAAAGTGTCCAACCTTAGTACTGTCAGGCTTCCAGCCTGACAGATAGCATCACTCCAGATTCAGTTTACATGTCTCTTTATATGTATCCAGTACGATTGTCGTTCTTGTCGAGGTCACCGTCTCAATCTTTCCGATTTTTTCCCGCAATAACTCAGAAAGTGCCTTGGTATCTTTTACTCGGACTTTAATAAGGTAACAATCTTCACCGGCAACATTATATACTTCCTGAATATCATCAATCAGCGAAAGCTCTTTCCCTGTCCCCCATCCTTTGACCTGCTCATTGGTGGTGACATAGACAAACGCTAAAAGATTTTTCTCCACTTTTTTGGCATCAATGCGGGTCTCAAATGCTTTTATTATTTTGCGTTCTTTGAGTTTTTTAATCCGCTCGGAAATAGCTGACGGAACCATACCGACTTCAGCAGCGATATCTTTGTTTGCTTTCCGTCCGTTTTCCTGCAGAACTTTGAGAATCTTTACATCTGTTTTATCAATCATATTACAATCCTCCGGATATGACTTGTTAAACGAATTATATACATTATTGTTTCATAAATCAATCTATATTTTGGTATTTTCTTAATGCTGCGAATTATTCGTCTATATAACTCATTTTTCGTGACTATAATTCATACCTGTTTCGCATTCTATATTCAGAAACGAATTTTTTTTAGTGAGTAATAACTATTAAATCGACACATTATATCCAATTTACCTTGTTAAACAATTTCCAATAACTTATTTTTATTCAGGACGACTCATACGCAAAAAGCAATCACAACTTAATCATATAAACTGTGAGGTTTTCTATGAACAGATATACCTTTTTACTAGTAACCTTTTTACTAGTAACCTTTTTACTATTAATCTCTACACCTTGTGCATTCTCAGAAGGAACTCCGCAAGTAGTAAATTATCAGG
>QQUK01000373.1 GCA_008501655.1 Calditrichota bacterium | reverse complement strand
CGGCAGTGAAGACAATGAAACTATCCCCCCTATCTAAGAACAATTCTGCTTCTTCCAGAGAATCAGAGAATTTATTAACATCATAAGTCGGCAATCCTAATGGCATCCCTTTTGGATTCAGCTGTCTGATCTCATCTTTTACTGCATTGTAAAACAACATCGGATTATGACCGGCTGATACAAATTGGAGTTTATGTGCTTCACTGTCAAAAACCAGTAAAAATACCGTAACAAACATACCCGGAGGAATATTCTTCTTCAGATAATTATTTACTTCTATCAAAATTTTCTTTGCTGAATCAAAACGTGCTGCATTTATCTGAATAATAGTACGAAGCATAGACATCACTAATGATGCAGGAACACCTTTTCCAGAGACATCAGCAACAACCAGACAGTATTTTCCTTCGCTCATATCAAAAACATCATACAGATCTCCACCTACGATAGATGCAGCTCTGTAAAATGTTTCGACTTCAAGGTTCTCGATTTTCGGCAACTTGTGAGGCAAGAGAGTTTTCTGTATCTCAGATGCAACTTCTATCTCTTTTGCCATCTTTTCACGCTCAGCAATATTTTTTCTGTCCTGAGATAATCGGGTTATCATCTGATTAAACGCTTTGGATATTTCAAAAAATTCCTCAGCTCCTTCCAAAGGGAGCTCTGTTTCTAAATCACCGGAAGTAAATCTTCTTATTCGATGGGTAATCTTCAGAATCGGACTGACAAAATAATTTGACAGCATATAAATTCCGATAATCCCGAATGCAAGTAGGACAACGGTTAAAAGAAATATTTTTGTTCGTGCTTCTGTAAGCTTGAGATAGATTTGTTCTGTTGAGTAAGTGATATGAACATTTCCGAATCTGGTCTGATTCAGCTGGATTGGTATGATTACATATTTAAAGTCAAGGCGACCGATTTTCAGATCCTGAGGTTCAAGCATCAGATTTTCATTCACTTTTTGTGGAGGAAGAAACTGTTTCCGGATATTTAAAATATCATCTGAATGCGCTCTAATGAAGCCGTTTTCATCTGTTAAAACAATTTGTTTCAATTCCGGGTTTGCCTGTTTATTACTTACTATCATATCATCAAACTCAGCATCGGATCTATGGTTGATAAAATACCCGACAGCCTGCGCAGCAATCGTCTTCCCTAAGGCAAGCACTGTTTCATCTTTATGCTTATACATATCTTCTGAAATACGATAATCAAAGTAATAAATTGACCCGCCGATTATCATAGAAACTACGATAAATGTCCAGACAGAGAATTTAAATCTTAGCGAAAACATTCTCCGTAAAAACGGCCTGTTCGCAGAACGTGATTCTTTGATATGTTTTACCATTCGAAGTTCATTAAAACTTGCTGTTGAGATATACTCAACAGAGTTCATGATCTTCTGAATCATGTAAAACCCGAGACCGCCTTTTCTTCCAGAATCTACAAGTTTTTTTAAGTCAATCGCACCTGACGTATTCGGCTGGAACGATCTCCCATAATCAATCAGAGAAAATACAATTGAACGTTTATAAATAACGATGCGAAGGCGCATGATACCTTTTTCGTACAGGTAAGCATGGCGAATAATATTTGTAGCACCTTCTTCAATAGCCAGAAGTACAGCAGCAATATCCTTTTTGGACATTGAGGCAGCAATACAACTCTCTTTGACTGTCCGTTGAATAGAGTCAAGATACTTATCTTCTGCTTCGAATTCAGCATTAATTTCTTTGATAGGACGACGGAACATAGTGCTAACTTAATAAAGAGTTTTTAAGAAATCTAATAAAAAACAGTTTTGGTATTATTCAGATTTCTCGGATTCCAAACGCAGGAGAGCCTGCTCAAGGTTGTTTAATGTATTGATATTATTGGGGTATACTTTCAATACTTTGTTCCAGGCATCGACTGCTTTCTGATACTCCTTGTTGCGCATATATCTTAGTCCGTCAAGATACAATTTCCAAATATCTTTATTCTGCTGCAGGTCCTCAAGGGTTGTCTGCTTGGCAGTAGTGAGATCAAGTTTTTTCAAATATTCGATTGCAATCGGGTTGTTTCTGTCGATTGTCAGAACAGCTTCAAATGTCTGCTTGGCACGTTTTTCTTTACCGGAATTGTAAAGCTGAATACCCGTATTCAATTGCTGGGCAATATTCATATTGGCAGCAATCCTTGCTAATGCTTCATGAGCAATTTTATTTTCTGCATCAAGTTCTAAAACTTTATTATAAGATGTCAAAGCAGTCAAATTGTCTCCGTCTTTCTCAGCCTGCTGAGCTTTGGTCAAGGCACCGGTCAGGTCATTTTCCAACGAATTTTCGACTTTTCGTTTCAGATATAGTGCTTCATTGTAATTTGGTGAGACGTCAAGTATCAACTGCAGCATATCCAAAGCAGCATCATAATGCTTCTTTTCATAAAAATTCTGAGCCTGAGCAAGGAATGTAACCCTGGCAAGATGTATCTCTGTCTGAAGCTGGTCATTTCTCTTTTCGGTTTCCTGACGGATTTTGATAGAATTCTGAATACCCGCAATTATGCCGATAATCTCAGAGTTATTCTCATCAAAAGCAAGAGCCCGCTGGTAGTATACCGATGCAGAGTCCAGCATATACCTTCTATGATAATTCTCAGCTCTATCCCGATAGAATTCAAACTGTGAAGTACGTTCTTCTTCGACAAGTTCAGAGCCCCGCTCTTCAATCAACTGCTCCTCGCGGGCAAGCCTCTCTTCAACTGAAGACCCGATATTAAAAGACAAAGTGAATCTATGTGAGTCATCAATATAATCCATCACTTTATAGGCATAATCAAATGACAGGTTATTAATTACTACACCAGCACCGAAAGAGAGGTTATCTCGGTCATACCCGGTCCGAACCGCATACCTTTCTGATAGAATCATCTCAAGTCCGGTGTGTACTTTCATATCTCTGTTTTCAATCTTTTCAATTTCAAAAGAGGAGTTGACTACAGCATCTTTAAACAAAGGATATGAATCTAAAGCAATTCCACCACTCAATGTAACCGGGATAGTTTCAGCAGTTGCAGCGAGCTCAAGTTCCGGTGGTATAACATCTCTGAAAATAACTCCTGCCCTGACATATTTATGCAGTTTGGCAGTCATCCCCAAATCAAGTCCGAATCCGTAGTCTGACAATGAATCGAGTGTCTGGTTAACAATTTTAAAACTCAATCCGATCGAAAAACCACCTTTGAGGTTTTTACCATATGCCAGTACAAACTGACTATTTGAATAGTCAAAAGTACCCGACTCGGCAAAATTAGAGCTTCTTATAATATCATCTGTACCTATGCGAAAGTATCCAAGTCCGAAACCACCGAGTTTTGAATCAGGATAAACCCACCCGGCATAATTATATGAAACACCTTCGAACAGATTAACATGCATCAAGGAAACCTGCTGATAACTTAATGTCGGCAGTCCTGCCGGATTATAATAAATAGATGATGCATCGGAAGAAAGTGATGTAAAACCTCCCCCCATTCCGAGTGCACGGGCTCCGGCACCAATTGAAAAGGGTGACTCCTGTCCGGCATCCTGGGCTGATATCGAAACTGACAACAGGAGAATTGTGAGACTGATATATTTAAGCATGTGTATCATCTATTTTACCAACGCAATCTTTTTACGAGTGTACTCACCGGTTTGAGTATTCAGAATTGAGACTATATACACACCGTTTAAAGCCATATGTCCTGAATTATTTTTTCCATCCCATTCAAGCATGTTTTCACCCTGCTGAGCACCTTCCTGACCAGCAGGAATTATTTTCGCATAAACTTCTTCACCTGTTAATGTAAAAATCCTGAACTCGACTTCGCCATCATCAGGCAACTGATAAGAGAACAATGCCGGTTGATCTTCCGGATTAAACGGGTTATCGCTTATGACAAAAGATTCTTCAAGAGTGGAACCTTTGATTACGATCTGGATTGAAACAAACTCTTCAGAACCTGAGACGGTTCTGACCGTAACCGGCAACCCAGTATTTGTACCGCTGTAATAGACGGCACTTATCTGGTTAACAAAAGACTCAAGGATGACAGAGGATATTGCTGACTCTTTAAATTCGAGTAACAATGAAATTGTTCTGTTTTGCTGAACAGGAACTATAAAGTCGTCAAACCAGAATGTAACTTTATTTCCACCGCTTGTTGCATTTGTAAGTTTGAAATCACTTTCAAAGAAACCGGATCGTCCTATATTCAAAACCGAACGGACATCAATTTCTGAATAATTAACATCAAATAGCGAAAATTCAATCTTATTTACTTCTATATCATTTAATAATGAAGCGCCAGAGTTATTAAAGGTAACATCAATAAACCTCTTTTGTACATCCGGGTTTACCAGGTTTGAGTTTACAATGTTTGATTCAACGGTAAGTTCTGTCTCATCTGATAGTACCACAATTCTGAACTGCAATGAATCCCTGTCAATATCTGTCGGAGTATCACTGTTTATATCAATTGGCAACTCAGTTATTATAAAATCAAATTCCAGAACCGTATCTATCGCAGGTGCAGTAAAACTAAAATCAAGAAGTGAATCTACAATCAAAGAGCCGACATAGTTTACATCTCCACCAGACAAGCCTGAAATATTAAATTCATATTCTCCTCCCGCAGTTTTTGCCGTTCCTACATTTAATACACGGAAAGATAAATTGATTAAATCTGAATGATTCACAATAAGTTCTTCTACATTGCTTATTCCATTAATACGATAGCTCAGCTCGAGTGAAGCAGGATCTTCTATAAACAGATATGCTGAATTATTCAGCGGGGGTATCTGCGTAACATCACTTGAAAGTATATCAACCCGGAAGCTTTCCGGAAGTAAATTTGAACCAGCCGCCGCTGTCACATTAAAAACAACAGTAGCTGTATCATTAGGAAGAATCGTACTAATTGTTTGATATGGATTGTCAATTGAAGATGCCTCATCTACAGCTACAAGCTGAACATCCAGGTCAGTCACAGGCTGTTCTGAAACATTGGCAACCAAAGCTGTCATAGTCAATTGCTGATTGGTATTTACTTTTGGACTGTTCGGTGCATTTATTTCCAAATCGACTATCTGAACAATCGGGGCGGAGTAAACCAGAATCGGAAGTGATGAGTCTGTAAAAACAGTCTTAAATTCCAAAGTGTCATTGATACCGGGAATCGAGAAGCTGAACGATGCCTCTGCATACAGTTCACTTCCTACTTGATTTGGCTGAATTGAAATAACAGAGGACCGCAGCATATTTTCACCGGGATACAGATGATCAGACTCGAGGAAAAGATTTGTAGAGGTTGAGTAGTTTTCATCATAAATACGGAATGTTGATGTTGCCTCATAATAATCAAATGTAAGGCTGGATTCTAATTTCACTTTAAACTCAAATGAGACATTTTCACCGGCATAAACAACCTTCGGAGTTAAAGAACCTTTGACAAGAGAAAGCCCGTTTTCAAAGAATACATACATGGAATCAACTACTTCAGAAAATGAAGTAATACTATTCCCGCTAATAAAATAATAACTTAATCGAATCGGATAATATCCGTTACTATATGCTGTCTCAGTAACAATTTTACCGGTTAGATTTGCGTATCTGATCTTATCTTCCAATATTTCTACCGGACTGATGAAATTATTGAATATCCCAGACAAAACAGCAGTATCGTTCTGTTTCAAAAGTTCGATCGTTACAAACGAAGTGTCAATTTGTGGAACATCACCGTTAATATCAATATCAAAAGACATTGAAAAATTTGAATTTGCAAATGCACTGTCCGGTTTAAATGAACCTTCGGCAAAGGATATTTCAACATTACCAATAACTTCTATTGCTCTGGATAGTGTATCAATAGTCTGAACGATATCACCATTGATGTTGAACTGAGATGTAGCAATAACAAGTAACTCATCAGATGTTCCAGAATTTGGGTTCATAGGAAGCACTAAGCTTAAACTATCCGGAATCTCCAAAGTAGATAATGATAAATCATAATTCATCGTTACAGAATTACTTGGATCAGACTGATAGAATGCTTTTAAGTTTAAAAGGGAATCCGTCACCTGATTACCATTATTTACGACAACGACAGAAACTTCTGGAGTTTCACCAGCTGATATTTGGGTTAATGATTCATTTTCAGAATTTAGTACATCAACTAAATCATACCGATTTAAAGCAATGTATTCAAAATTCGAGCGTACTGAGTTAGACTGTGCTTGAATCTGAATCATCTCAGAATTTAACCCAACGATGAGATTATATTCTGATAAACTTACTATTCCTCCAACCTGGCTTGCTGGATCATCAAGATACATTGAGAATCCTGAAGAAGCTTGTAAATTAATTGGATTTACATTTACGTCAAAATCTGTTTTTAGATTTCCAAATGCATCATACAAGATGATTACAGGTTCTCCTAAAAGTGGAATTCCCACAAACTGAGTTTCATCTATCTGGAGTTCCATTGATGCAAGCTCACCTGGAGTAACCGTTACCGTGCCAACAAACATGGTTACATCGCCTGATGATATATAAAGATCATTTTGACC
>QQUK01000244.1 GCA_008501655.1 Calditrichota bacterium | reverse complement strand
ATACTGTTGACCTTGATGGTGAAACATACTGGGGTGATGCTACCTATATCTCTCTGGAACGGAACGGCCGGAGATGGAATTTTGATATGGACTATTACGGCATATCACCGACTTTCCGTACCGATGACGGCTTTAATACCAGAAATGATTACAGGTCTATAAGTGTATGGACGGGACTCTGGAATCGTCCCAATAAAAAGTGGATCACGAATTGGGAACCATCGATTTCATTCGGACGGAACTGGAAATATGATGCCAAGCTTGATGTAACAAAGTATGACAGAGGTGCTTTCGATGAATGGTTCCGGACTGAAGTATATTTAGAAACAAGGATGCAGACTGAAATCTCGATGAATTATCTCAATTCGCAGGAAAACTTTTTTGGTGAAAATTTTCCGGGTATTTCGAGATTCAATTTTTATATAAACAGCAAATTTTCGGAAATAGCCGGAATCGGATTTAGTTTGAACACCGGTACCAGTATATGGAGAAACCGGGACAACCCGGATTTAGGCTATAATAAAAATTATGAAATCTGGGGTACTTTCAAACCTACAGAGAGATTGATAATAACACCATCCTTTTACCGTTCTATTATGGATAGAAGAAATTCTTATTTTGAAGATATCAACCATGCCGGGGAACCGGAAAACATTTTTGATGCATCGGTTCTCTATACAAAGATGACCTACCAGTTCAGCCGGAAACTCCATCTGCGATTGATAGTCCAGTACTTTAATAGTGATTCCTACTCATTTGAGGAAGTAGAAGAGATTAACGGTTCCGATACTACACTGGTAAAAAAACATATAGTTGATAACTTCAAAAACATTTCTATTGAACCGCTTTTGACCTATAAAATCAATGCGTTTACTAAGTTCTATGTTGGAATGTCATCCAATTATGATTATGTCTACCCTGATAGTAACCCGAATATGAGCGAACGCATTAATCATCTGTCAGACCCGGAATATTCATTGTCTAACCGCCAGTTTTTTGCAAAATTCCAATACCTGTTCAGGATGTAGAGTTCATATAAAAAAACCCGTTCGTTATATCGAACGGGTTTTTAGTTATTACATCCTCGGCCAAAGCCAGCCGAATACACCGGCTGTCACCAGTGCATATATTAATCCATCAAACATCGATTCAATGTTACACTCCATGCTCGCTTATACCAGATAGAATTCTGCAGTAATGCCAGAGCATAACCGACAAAAGCCATCGTACCAACGACTCTGAATACAGTAAGATAATGGGTTGTAGCATCAAGCGTACGGCTTGCCAGATATCCGGCAAATATCGAAACAATCAAACTATAGATAAACCAGAGCAGAAGAGCCGGACCCATCGATTGTATTTTGTTTTCCATGACAGTTATCATAAAAACGGGACCTTTCTCGACTTTTTGTTTAAACTCTTCAGAGCCATATTCTGCCATATTTCCCGCTCTGGGTACCATATATTCTCCGGGGGGCATATTAAATCCGCGGAGTGCATCTCTGATTTCTGTCTCAGAAGGAATCGCAAGAAAATCATTCTTGTGATATCCCAGCACCATATGAATAAGCGAACTGACAATAAACACAAAGACAGCCGAAAGTAGTATCGGCATCCATAACGACAACAGTTCAACCATATTTTACCTCACTGGTTTAAAGTTTCTGATATCTCTGATGTAGGGTTATTTCCGGTATTTGAAAAAATAAATAAAAAAGAACAATTTCTGACAAGTTTTAACTTTTGAAACAAAATCACAAAAAAAAGCAGCCTGAAGAGTTCAGACTGCTATAATTTATACTTGATTTGTTTTATCTGCCGGATGCCATTCCCATAATCTGCTGGTAGACGGGGTCAGTCCGGTTCACTTTGTATTCACCAAACATACGGGCGGCTTCAAGAATTTCATTCGTTCTGCCAATCTGCGAAAGCGATGAAATTAATTTCCGGAAAGCATAGTTACTGTTCGGGTTTGCTCTAAAAGCATCCCAGAGTAAATCTATTCCCTGTTCTTTTAGCAGCGGATCAGCATTTAATTCACCAAGCTGCAGTTTGGAAATCCCTAAATCCTGCATATAAAACAGATTTTCAGGATTGCTTGCCAAAAATGATGTCAAGGTATCATGCAGCTGCTGCATCAACCTTGCCGGTGCAGCGGAATCTCCGCGCTGTTTTAACAAGTCGCCCAACAGCAAGTATGACTGCCAGTATTCAGGGTAAACTTCAATTGTCTTTTCAGCAATTGCAATCGCCCGGGTTGTATCATTATTCCTGAGCAGGTCATCATACAACCTTGTAGAGTTTACTCCATAAGTAATATAAACACCGGTAGCATTGTCATCACGGTAAACCTCACTACTCTCATAACCACCGAATACATATGCTTCAACAGAATCCGGGAAGGGACCTTCATCCATATACAGTTTGTATCCAAGGTCGGAATCAATCAGGTTCTTTTTCGGTTCCTGTTCAAGTTTATAGACAACACCGATAGCTGTAGCTCTGTCCCGCAGATTTAACGGTGATTCGGCGTAAGGTGGTGAAGAGAAGTATATCGGACGTTCCCATTTATTTTCTAAAACGATTTCATCGACCATCATATCCTGGACTTTGACAATCCGCCCGCCGTGTACCGATGGGGTCAGATATGTTCGACGTTTTCTCGGTTTATCAACAAACATCTGCAACGGTCTCTGCCCCCCGGGAGCATCATCCATCGGATGCCAGAGAATCTGTTCATCTGTTAAGGAGATCGGAACATCGTATCTGTTTTTCATCTGTTCGACATACCAGTCTGTATTCAACAGAGAGAGATTGACCACCGTGACATCTTTGCGGTAGTCATAAACCTCCTGAATACACCAGAGCGGAAATGTATCATTATCCCCGGATGTAAACAGTATTGCGTTCGGTTCACAGGTATCTAAAATATTTTTAGCATAGTTATAAGGAATATGGTTGTCACTTCTATCATTGGTATGGTAGTTATGTCCGAATGAAACAAGAGGTAAAAGCACCAATATGCTGGATGCATAAACAGCCATCTTCTGTTTGGACAAATCACCGGAACCGATTTTATCTTTAATAAACGCCATCACCGCAGATACACCGGCACCCATTGCAATGCCAAAGAAGACAAAAGCAGGAGTAAAGAAATAATCACGGTTACGCACTTCAAGATAAGCATCACCTGTTTGCTGATTATACATCGTGCCGTCGGCAAAATTCATATACAGAACCAGACCGGCGGAACTTATAAGCAAGAGAACAAGGAACGGCAGTCCCACCTCCAATCTTTTTCTGATTGCGGTAATCAAGCCGATTAGACCTAAAGCAAAAAACGGGAAGATAAATGTCCAGCTTCCATTGGAGTACTGCTCTTCGAAATAAGACCAGAATCCCATATTAGGATGACGGCCAAACTGGTTTTCCCAGGCACCCCGTCGCTGAAACATCCGGTCAATCATAGAGACCTGACCATACTGTTTTCTATCCAAGAAATTTACAAACGTTCTGAAATCCCTTGAAGGATTGTTTTCGTCAATACGCGGATTTAAGGAAGAACGTATCGGTATAAAGAGATGCACCGAAACACCTATGAATGCGATAATAATAATCGCAAGACCGGTCTTCCATTGCAGATTCAAATTTTTCTTCTTTGATATCACGCCCATAAGAATGAGCACAACAAGGGAGATAAAAAATACTTCAATATATAAAGAGAACGACATCATAATAGTCGAGACAGAACCGATCGCCACCAGAATTGCCCAATTAATTTTTTTGTATAAAAACATTACCAAGATTCCGGCAAATATAACCGAAAGGATTTTAAAGATATTCGATGCGTTGGGGAGATTAGAAAGTAACATTATTAAAAGAAGTTCAGCGATGATAAACCCGCAAACGATCAGCCAGTCTCTTTGAGTTGCTGATTTATCAAGAAGGAAGAACAAGGCACATACCGGAACGACTAAGAATACGGTCATATGTACACCGACACCGAGCAGAGCCATGTACAATGTAAAAATCATAATTTTGGAAGCGGTCATCGTTCCCTGATTTTCAAAATAGATCAGAGTCAGCCAGACAATCATTACAGATAGTGCCAATGCCATTCCATAAACTTCTGCTTCAACCGAGTTACCCCAGTTGGTTCTGGAAAAGGCAACAAAAAATGCTCCGGCAATACCGCCGATGACAGCAATAAACTTATTGATACCGTTGTCACGGCTTTCTTTGTCAAAAAAGTAACCGACTATTTTATAAGTTAAAAGATAACTGAACATTGCAGTAAACGCTGAAAATATAACCGAGAGGAAATTAACCCGCCATGATATATCTTCAACAATCGGGATTACAGACATGATTCGTCCGATCAGGACAAACAAAGGAGTTCCCGGAGGGTGCGGTACACCAAGTATTGTAGAACAGGCAATAAATTCACCGCAATCCCAGAATGAAAATGTCTGCTGTACCGTCAGAGCGTAGACAATAAATGATACAATATAAACGGCAATTGCTACAAATAGGTTGGTTCTGTCAATTTTACTTAAAAAACTATTCATTATTCTTTCTTTCTCCAAAATTAAAGCGAATACCAATTATACCGATTTATATATAATAGTATCAATTTTTTTTTGAATTGAGGTGAAAATATAACATATCTGACTCAAATGACAACTTTTTATTTTCGCCGAAAAACCTGTAAATAAGCGAGGTTTTAATGTTTGTTTGGTGCGGAATTCTATTCTTCCTGGGAATATTAGCATTCCTGGATTCCCTGTTTAATATGGGCGAACTCTTCAGAGGGGTTAATTCAGCCCTCTTTATGTTGATTTCATTAGGTCTTTTAGTTAGGACTACCTCAAAAATGAAATCACAAAAAAAGGAAACTTACGAAAAACGGATTTTCACTCTGGAACAACAGGTGAAAAACTTAGAGATGTCAAAGGATAAATTAGGACAATTTTAGTTAAATTATTGTCTTAAGCTTTGGCGTTTTCAGCCTGATTTCTGAGTAATTCTCTGATTTCGGACACAAATGGATAATTTGGATATTTTTCCAATAATTCCTGATAAATTATGACTGCTTCATCCCGGTCAGATTTGTTACCAAACAGAATATCTGCTTTCTGTTTTAAAGCATACGGCAGATAATATGATTCCGGAAAATCTTCGTTCAGCCGGTCAATATAGATTACCGTTCCGGTCGTATCATTGTTATCAAATGTTCGCAACACCATTTTATACAGAGCAAAATCAGCAAGTACTTTTGACTGGTCGTTTGCTATCAGTTCAAGTTTCGCAAATGCTGAGTCCCCCTGATGCTGATAATCAAAAAGCAGATAGTTTGAATAGTTATACAATACCTGGGGGGCTTCGGAACCCTCATCTATTACTTTCATCAGCTCAAGGGCATCGTTTACATAAAATCCTTTAGGATAATCTATCATCAGTTTGGAAAGCAAATTACGAGCTGTATCGACTTTCTTTTCAAAAAGGTTTATCATTGCAAGCTGATAATCGACTTCTTCCTTGAGGTCCTCAGTCATTCCTCTTTTGGATTTTAATTGTTCATACAAAGATTTAGCTGTCGGTATATCTCCTTTTTGCAGATGACAAAGGGGGATTACTGTTTGTGCAAAAAGAGAAGTAAAGCCGGATTGCGGTAAAGTTGACACTGAGTCAAAATACAAGAGAGCAGTATCAGGACTATTCAGATGGTCCTGCCAGATAAGACCGGTTTGATAAAGCGCATCAGCTTTGTACCGGTTGGATTGAGTCGTAGCATAAAGGGAATCATATTCTGTGAGAGCTCGACGATACTGACCGGTCATCACCAGTGCTTCACAGGTTAAAAATCTCGCCCTGTTTAAAACCTCCGGATCGGATACTTTTGTACCAAGCATCTCTTCCATTTTAAGTGAATACTCATACATCTTCCGCTTGTTGCAGGCTGTCATAAACTGAATCATCTCCGTACCGTTTTTCTGTTCAATCGAATCAGCGATAAGAGTAAATTCAAACGCCCGGTCCATCTGTGATGATGAAAGATAATGATTGGAAAGAATTTCTACCGTCCTTGGATTATGATAGACATCAGGCTGATCTAACAGCCAGTTCTCAACAATTTTTTCCGAATCGATAAATTTCAACAAAGAGACAACTTTTTTCTCAGCATTGTTTCCTGTTCTCGTCGTATCGGTAAACAGAGGATAATATTCGGCAACAGCTTCTTTATATTTTTTTTGAGATTCTAAAATCATCCCCATCTCAAGAGCTAAGATGGTAGAATCAGCAAATTCTGTCCGCCAATATTTTATATTTGATTCCGTTTCATCATAGAGATTATTACCAAGCATACTTTGGGTTAAAACTTGAAATTTAACAGTGTTCCTGCCATCAATAACATCTTTGGCATTATTATATGCAGCTGCTGCTTCATCAAACCGCCCCTGCTTCGCATAAATATCAGCAAGAGAAACCATCAGAGAAAAATTTGTCGGGAATTTTTCAAGTTCTCGCTGTATGAGAAGCTCTGTTTTTGGATAAAGTTGTAATCGGTCATACGACTGGCGCAGGAGATTGATAACAACAGTGTTATTCGGTTCCTGCTCATACAAAGTCTCCAGATAGACCATCGCTGCTTCATATTGGCGGTCACTTATCAATCGTCTGGCATAAGTAATTTTATCATTAATCACCGACTTAACAGCAGCTCTTTTTTCTAAAGATTTTAAATCTTCTTTTATCTGCTCAGCAGAAAAAAGCGAGCCGGTCAAGAAAAACAATGATAAGAGAAATACAGCAACTTTTGTCATAGCTTACCGATTAGTCTCCTGCCGTGTTGCTGAATTCTGTGACTGCATAAGCGCCTTAAAATATGCTTTAATCTGGTCTTCATACTGTTTCGGATAGGTATCACCGAGATAGTTTCTCAGACGATCCTCAAGCTTCGAATTATCATTTAATATATCATCAGTCAATCCCGGAGGCAGATAGATAAGGGTCTGTTCAGCTGTAGATGCTTTGCGCTGTTCAGAAAAATCTTTTTTATACAGCGAGCGGGATGCTTCGAGCATTCGGGAAAATACTTTAATCTGTTTTTCGGTTATATCATTTCCGACTTCACCTTCAGCAAGCGCTTCTTCGACATCTTTCATCTCTTTGGCGATATCATCAAGCCGTCCAAGAACCTGTCGTGAGTTACCGAATTCACGGGATAGTTCTTCAAGAGATTTGCGAATCGAACCCTGTTCGGCTGCAAGACGTTCAAATGCTTCCCGTCCCCCCTGGCTATCAGACTGCGACTGACCCGGCTGCGGCTTCTGACCGTTCGGATTATTGCATTGACTTTGGGTTTCCTGGTTCAGTTTGTTTTGCTTTTCGCAGAGCGACTGAAGGGTTGATGTATTTTTATCACAGCTTCCGCCTTTATTACATTCCTTCTGCTGATTCAAAGACTCCATCAGTTGTTGTGATGCTTTGTTCAGCTTAGCCATTGCATCACGCTGGGAACGAAGCCCCTGCGATTTTTTCTTCTGGTCAAACTCGGTTAAAGCAAATTCCATTTCACGGAATGTTTCGTCAATAAGTTTATCAAGTTCCATCCCAAGAAACGGCGATTCTTTTCCAATCTCGGCGATTCTGTTTTTTAATCCGGCACATGAAGCTAAAATATCCTGCTGCTGTTCTGCAATCTGTCGCATCATCATATCTTCAGCCTGCATTGCTGCTGCTTCCTGAAAAAGCTGTTCCTGATTTTTGGATAGATAATTGGCGTCGTCGATAGCATCTTTGAAGGCTTTTTCGATTTTTTCTTTATCTCCACCCTGCATTGCCATCATCTGCTGCTGCATCTGATTGAGCATCTGCATAAGTTTGGAATGAGCTTCTTCACCTTCTTTTTTAGCGCCTGATTTATTTTGTTTGTTCATCTGCTGTGCCATCTGATCCATGTTTTTATTCGCATCAGTCTTTTCAAGTGCTTCTTTAAACTTCTCAAGCTCCGGTGATTTTTCCATCTCGGCATCCTGCGCAGTTTTTTCTAATTCATCAAGCTCTTTTTTCAACTGTTCAAGTGATTCTTTCAGTTCATTCTCTTTTTTAGATAGCTGAGGTAAGTCAGACTCTTTTGATTCCGATGCAGACTTATTCATCTCCTCCTGCTGATCGGCAAGCTCTTCTGCTTTTCTGACCATAGCTTCCATCTTCTGTTCAAGCTGCATCTTTTTTAAGAGCGCCATTGTTCGTTCAAGACGTTTAAGAAGATCTTCCTGAGACATTTCAAACTCTTTCATCGCCTCTTCAAGCTGATTTTTATCCATATTCTTAAGAGCTTCCATCATCTTCCGTTGAGCTTCTTTCATCTCCGGTGTGGCAATCTCTTCAAAAAGTTTCTGGATCTGCTGCATCTTTTCTAATACTTCACGGCTCATCAGCTGTTTATCATTTAAGTCATCAAGTGACTTATCCATCTGTTCAGCTAACTTCTCAATCTGCTTAACCATCTCTTCGTTTTTATTTGTTATAGCTTCAAGCTCTTTTTGATTCTGCCAGTCAGCCTGCTCACCGGTTTTCATCTGCGCTTCGGATTTGCGGATGGCATTCTGCAGACGTTTGGCAAGCTCTTTCCCGGTACGGAGAACTTTTTCGGTTTCATCTATTCTCTGCCGGTTACTTTGTTCAGTCTGTGAAACGATCTCTTCAAGCGAAGGTATACGGGCAATATATTTTCTTGTTTTAGAAATTTTAGGTCCGGAGATAATATCATTATCAGCAATCTCAAATGAATAGGCGACATAGTCTCCCGGGAACAGATTTAATGCATCGATATCCCAGTTGAACTCGACTTCACCTTCGGTTTTGATATTATCAGAAAAATGAAGCACTGCGACATTTTCATCAGATGGTCTTCCCTGGGTGACAAGCTGATATTTCATAACCAATGATGTGAATCCGTAATCATCATAGATATGCAGTTTTACCGGAAGGATGACTTCATCTGAAAGATTCACATCATACCCGGGTGAGATAACATCAATTGAGGGATATTCATCCGGCACCGAAGTTACATAGTATTCAATCGGATCCGGATTTTTTTCACCAAGATGATCGGTCAGGCGAATATGATATGATTTAGATTCTTCGACAACAAATGATGCTGTTCCTTTGTTAGTTTCAAGTTTTAAAGGAATCTCAGATTTATCGTCAAAAATCAATTCAGCTGATTTTACTGGAAGATTCGGTTCGACTTCGATTGTCACCCGCGAACCTTTTACAGCTGAGAATGTCCCGTTGTTTTCATCTATTATTGTTGGAGCAAGCCCGGTATACTTCGGATAAAAGACATTCAGTTTGATTCCGGTGACCCGGGGACGGTCAACGACGTTAACCTGATACACGTCCGTTTTCTCCCGACCGGATTCAACATAATAATCAAACGACTTGTTTACCTGACGGAGAGTGATATCAAAGCCTAATGAATCCCCTCTATCGGTTGTTACTAATTTATTTTTCCGCAGATCAACTTCAGAGTTTTGCCAGCTGCCACCAACAAACTTATAAAAGATAGTAGCATTCCTGGGGAGTTTATCTCCTGTAAGACTTCCACCAATCTTTATATCACGATACTTTACCCATTCGGTAGAACCGGGATTTGCGGAGAGCTGGTAACCAAGCGGTGGTTCAACAACCTCGCCAACATTAGAATAGACCGTATAGGAATACGTAAACAATCCCGGAGCAAAGATAATCAGACATACCGCAAGAATCGCAGATACAGCAAGGTACCGCCCGGTTTTTACAATCGGGTAAAACGAAACAGTTTCATTAAAATTCAGATTTCCGGCTTTATTGACAGCCTGCGTAATTGTTGCATCAACCAGTTCATTCGAATATCCGGGATTCAGTTTCTGTCTGGAAAACTGGATGGCAGCGATGAAGATACCTTTCAGTTCCGGATATTTCTTTTCAAGTTCCACCGCAACCGATTCAATATCGCCGGTGAAAAAATGCTTGAATGAATACTTCCCAAAGATATACAAAGTCGCAAGACCGGAAAGGATGAGCAGCGAGCCTTTTACCGCAACCGGTAACACAACCACAAGGGCAACAAGGGAAAGAATTATTGAAGTTAGTATGACAGCGGTTGCTGTTGCCAAAATCCCGGAGAAAAATAAAAGTAATCTTTTTTTAAAGAGTGCCGATTTGAGTCGGCTCACCAATGCCCGGCTTGAGTCAATCTGTGTCATCATATCCTCGCTACTCTTTGAAGTGACACCCTGAATATTCTAAGGGTATACATTTATACAATAATCTATATTTTGTCGGGTTTCTCGATCTCAAAATCTTTCGATTTTTGAGACAACGGAACCCGACCTACAATACTATAATTTGTCACCCTGAGCTTGTCGAAGGGTGCTCCATTAAATCCCTTCAATCATAAAAGGCTTGAAGTATATAATCTATATCGGTACTTAATATAACAAAGCATACACAATAATGTTCATTCCCATACGGAAAGCTTCTTCCCGTTTATCCTCGGGGTCATTATGCACCTGTGCATCTTCCCATCCGTCCCCGATATCGGATTCGACTAAGAAATATATGACAGCCCGGCCGTTTACTATTACGGAGTATCCCCGGGGAGGTTTATTATCATGCTCATGAATCTTTGGAGGTCCGTTGGGAAAATCATAAAATGAATGGTAAATCGGATGGTCAAACGGAAGTTCAACGACCTCACGCTCCGGGAAAATCTTAGCCATCTCCTTGCGGAAGGAAGCATCCATCCCATAGGAATCATTTACAAAGAGAAACCCACCGCCTAACAGGTACTGTCTGAGCCGTTCAATTTCGTCGGTTTCAAACGAAATAACCCCGTGACCAGTAGCAAAAAGAAAAGGATATTTAAACAGATCCGGGTCGTTGATTGAAATCTCCTGCTCAAGAGTATCAACCGGAAAATCAGTATTATCGCGGATATACGTCAGCATATTAGGTAAAGCAGAGCGTCCCCAATACCAGTCACCCCCGCCGGAATAATGTAATCTGGCTATTTTGAGCGAAGATGGATTGATTTTCTCGACTTTCTGCTGCGGAACCGGTATCTGATTCATAATCTCCTGAACCTGCCCACGCTGAGCTAAACTATTACCGTACAATATGATAACTATCATCAGTGCGGTTAAAGATGTACCTGTAGACTTGAACTTTCTCATATATATAATATACACATAAACTTAGATTTTTGATGAAAATTTTTCCGGTTTTATAAAGAATTATTCAAAGTGGGTTAGGAAACTTGCCTCATGAGAATTTAAATTGTAGGGCAGGATCCCTGTGATCCTGCCTCGCTAAAATTTTTCTATGGTCTAATATACAATGTATCCATCATATCAAACCCCCGAACCGAAGGAGTATCGGGAGGAAAAACAAACATAATTGTTTCACCGGGTATCAATGTCACTTTTTTCCTATATTCTGATTTGAACGTATAATCAACTTGAAAAGAATTCATTTCGAAGAAATCTTCATCTATCAGATATTTTCTTTTAAATAGTAACTCCGTTTCAAACGGACTCTCAAAATCATTCGGAAGATCAGGCAAATTTATTTCAATTTGATATTTCAGTTGATTAATTTTGCCATCTTTTCGAATATATGTTCCAGTTGAAAAATTAGTCATTTCTGTTAAGGTGTACTTATTATTAACAGCATTAAAATCAGTATTGTCACTGGTAATCAAAGTTATTGCTGTGTTCTCATCATGTTTCATATCAGGCATCTCATCGATCAAAGTGATCCCGACAAAAACTTTATTTTCATTTGGAAGTTTACCTACAGGTATTTTCAGTTCTTCATTCAATTCAATGGATGTATCAATTACTTTTTTCACACCAATCAGAAATGAACTACTGTCAGTATACTGAAAAGAATAACAGGTTCCATACAATCGGTTATCGCCACGAACTTCACCGGCTCTTAATGAATAAATTAATTCGAAATCAACAGATTTATTATTGTTTACAATCCCACTTTTAATACCAACCTGATTTTTATCTTTATAAAAGATGCCATCAGCAAATCTACACATATCTGTAGAAGCAGCTCCCAAAGAAGTAAGCTCATTATTCTCCAGTTGATAAAATTGAATCTTTAAAAAACATCCTTCATCGACTTGACTTGCAAGAGTGCCCCTCAAAACGAAGAACAGTATTATAAATATAGTTTTATTAATCATTTTCTCCTCTAATTCGTACTATTATCAATCAGAACAGCTGACTTTGGTTCAAACTTCACAAACTCAGCTATTTGCTGATTTTTTTTATTTATCTCTGGTCTTATTTGTGATTGGTCATTTTGATAATATATAAATCCTAATAAAATCAATGCCAGTACCGCGGCCGCCGGTAAAGGTATCGATATTTTTAGATTCCATATTCTTGAAAGTTTTGATTCTTTTTGTTTTGTTAAATCTTCTGGTAATGATCGTATCCCAGTATTAATATGTTGCATAAAGCTTAGAAACTCCGCACAATCTTTACAAGTTTTCATATGCTGAGTTACCGGTTTATCCAAGTGTTCCAGCATATTATCATCATTTGCATCAGATAGTATTTTTTGAAAATATTCACAATTATTCATATTCTATTCCTTTGCTATTTTTTGCATTTTCTTTCTGATTCGGAAAAGCTTAATACGTACATTCTCCTCAGAAATTGATAACATCGAAGCAAGTTCTTTTGTGCTATATCCATATTTTTCTTTAAGTAAAATCAGTTCTCGTTCGTCAAAATCTAATTTTTTGAGTATTTGATTTATTAGAATTTTTTGCTCGATTGATATGCGTGAATGAGAATTTATTGGTTGATAGATGTTTCTTTTTAATCGTTTAATATTATTGTATGTGAGATTTCTGGTAGAGATAAAAAGCCAGTCTTTGGTGGAATTAATTGTATTTTTTGGCTGAGACGCGAATTTCAAGAATACCTCATGAACAATATCTTCACTTAGTTCCCTATCACCTGTTACATATAAAGAAAACGCTAATAATTGATTTTTATATTTTTTATAAGCATTTTCCAAAGTTTACCACCCTATTTTAATATTTATAAAGTAATCTTTTATACTAAAGACCACAAGAGAGTAGTTTTGTTACAAACAAAAAAGGCAGGTCTTTAAAAGACCTGCCTTACGAATCCTGTCAGGCGAGACGCCTGACAACACAACATTTATTTCTTAAACCGTTTTGGTGAGCGTGCTTCCCATTCAACAACAATCGGAGATGCTACAAATATCGAGGAGTAGGTTCCGACGATAACACCTAAAATCAAAGCGAGTGAGAAATTACGGAGCACATCGCCACCGGCAACAAACAAAGTTCCAACTACAAAGATAACCGTAATCGATGTATTAAATGTACGGGAAAGAACTTCGTTGATAGAGCGGTTGACACAATTTGTAAATTCGCCTTTGGTACGGAATTTTCTCAAATTCTCTCGAATCCGGTCATAAACAACCACCGTATCCGTCAGCGAATACCCCGCAAGGGTCAGCAGCGCCGTCACAATCAACAGGTCAAATTCCAGGTTTAATACCCAGAAGATACCCATCACCGCAAGGACGTCATGGAATGTAGCGATTGTAGCCGCAATTCCGGAGCGGAAATCAAAACGGAACCAGATGTAGATAATAATTCCGATAAGCGAAATGATAATCGCTTTGACCGCATCGTTTCTCAGAGTTGCTCCAACAGCCGGTCCAATCTGATGTTCTTCAACCGAAGTAAATGTGTTACCGGCAAAGGATTCACTCATGATCTGTTCCAAAGTTGCAAGCTGTGCACGGGATTCCTCTTCGGTTTCCGGTGATTTGGTTTTAATAATAAAGGCATTCGGTTCGGTAAAACCTGAAAGCTCGGTAATCTGTGCATCAGGGTACTCGGCGCCGATTGCAGAACGGAGGTCTTCAATACCGACCGGGTCTGAAAAATACCCTTTCAGCATAACACCGCCGGAGAAATCAATCCCCAAATTTGCTTTCCCGGTGGCTATCATTGTAAAGGCAGTAATACCCGTTACAACCAGAACCAGAGAAAGTACAAATGCAATCCGTCTGACACCGATAAAGTTTATATTGGTATCTGGTATTATTCTAAACATTCTTAATTTTTCCTTTCAATTATATACTCAGTTTTTGATAGCCTTTGCGGATATCAAAAATAACTTTGGTTATGATATAGGCTGTATAGAGTGAGATCAACACACCCCAGAACAAGGTAACCGCAAAACCTTTAATCGGTCCGGAACCTAAAAGGAACAGAGCACCGGCTGTAATCAATGTCGTGACGTGAGAGTCAAAGATAGCGACAAATGCTCTTTCGTATCCGGCATCAATAGAAGCACGAACTGTTTTACCGGTTCGCATTTCTTCGCGGATACGTTCAAAAATAAGAATGTTAGCATCAACGGAAATACCTATTGTCAGAATAATACCTGCAATTCCGGGCATCGTCAAAGTTGCCCCGAGTCCGGCCATAACCGCCATAAGGAAAAAGATGTTAAAAATCAAACCGATATCAGCAATAAGACCGGAGATTCTATAATAAATAGCAATGTATATAAGAACGATCAGTAATCCTACGGCTGAGGAATAGAATCCTTTTTTAATCGAGTCTGCACCAAGAGTTGCACCGACAACGTTCTTTTCGATGATTTCAACCGGTACCGGAAGCGAACCGGCTTTTAAAACGATTTCCATATTACGGGCATCTTTCATCGATGCCGAGGAACCCATTGTAATCTGTCCGCGGTTTCTGATTTTGGAGTTAATCATCGGAGCAGATTCAATTTTATCATCAAGAACGATAGCGAGCGGTTTGTTGATATTCGCACCGGTCAGCTGGGCAAAATGTCCGGCACCGTCACCGGAGAGTGAAAAGTTAACAACAGCTTTACCATACGAGTCAGAACCAAGAGTTATATTTTCCAGGAACTTACCTAAAAACTGTACTTTACGTTTCATGAGATAAAGTGAGTATACTTCTCTGGAATTATTTATCTCCGAACGGGTTGACCATGCGAACTGTACATCGATCGGAATCAGGTTCTGTACCTGGGGAAGGTTCAGCCATTTATCTATCTGCTGTTTATCCCGCTTGTTAATATAATATCCAGGCCATGATGTCCCGGTTGAACTATTATAAAGCATCGGCTCTAAACGGGAAGAAAGAGGACGTTCATCTGTGGACAGATCCAACTGTTCATCAAAGCCAAAATCCTCTTCGGTCAATGAATCATCACCCATCAATTCAGCTAAAATATCATCTCCGGCTGCTGAGTCAGTTACAGCATCTTCGACAGCTTCTTCATCAATCGTTCCTTCGGAGTCACCCGATTGAGCCATTTCATAAGCATGAATAACTGAGTCAATTTTGGCAATCAAAAGCTGAGCATTGGTACCGGATTCAAGAAGTTTAAACTGGAGAAGCGCCGTCTGACCGATTAGTTCTTCAGCGCGGTCAGCATCGGTGTAACCGGGAAGATCGACTAAAATTCGGTCTTCACCCTGCTTTACGATTACCGGCTCGGCAACACCAAGACCATCAATACGGTTACGGATAACCTGGATAGCCCGTTCGACAGCTTCACCACGGGCAGCTTCTTCTATCTCTTCAGTTTTCACTTTCAATACGACATGAATACCGCCCTGCAAATCCAATCCTAAACGGATAGATTTCTGCTGGAGTTCCAAAAGAGCTCCCGGATCGTCTTCCTGCAGAGCAATTTGATCCGCTTCGCTCATCGTCCACAGTTTAAATGTGTTCCAAAAAGCGATACAGGCGACGATTAACAAGACAACGGTTAAACCGATACGCCAATTCTGTTTTGACATAATAGTCCTTTCAAAAAGTTATATATTTATTGATTAAGTTTTTCGTTGATTTAAATTTAGAAATAAAAAGATGAATATTAACTGGTACCGGATGGTTTGGCACCAACCAGCGTAAATTGCTGTCCAAGATCAGAATTCACCATTGCTGTTGTAGCTACAATATCAGATTTAACAGAATGAGTCGATTTTGAACAGGCACTGAGCCGATCTTTCTGAAAGTATCTCTGATTAGACTCAGAATTATCAACTTTGAGAATGATACGTCCGCTATTATAAGCATACTGCTCAGTATTGGGAGAACCGGAGTTTGCCATATTTTCCGGAAGTTGATCCGGATCGGGTGGTCCCTGACGAAGTTGCGATTCATCTAACTGACCGGTATCGATTTGGTCAAACTCTTCACAGTTATCAATTAATCGCTGAGCGGCAAATATACCGTCCGAGCAGAGTGAAACCATCACCAGAAATACTAAGATAATTCGGACTGATTTAATTGTGTTTTTCAATATCTTTTTCATGGTCAGAAAACAATATAGGCTTTTCTATTTTTTAGTCAATTCATTAATTGGTCGATTGACAACCTTGCTTTAGCGTACTAACTTATAATCGGACATAACGTTAAAAAATATATTACAGATATAGATCAGGAGAATATTATATGAATTTCACTAATCCGTATAAACGCTTATTTTCTGCACTTTTTTTCATAACAATGCTTGTTTGTCTTCCTCAGATTTCCCAATCTCAGGAAACAGTCTATACTCTCGATAACGGAATGACCGTTATTCTCAAGGAAAACCATGGTTCACCTATGGTAACCTCGATGGTATTTGTTAAATCAGGGAGCAAATATGAGTCCGAATATGAAAACGGGATTACTCATTTTTTAGAGCATTTGCTTTTTGACGGTACATCGAATAAAACCCGCGAGGAGATCGACGGTTCAATCAGGGATTTAGGCGGATATATAAATGCTTTTACCCGAAAAGATATGACCGCTTATCTGGTACTCCTCCCCAAACAGTATATCGACTATGGCATGACCGTTCAGGCTGATATGCTGTTTAACTCGCTGATTCCCGAAGAAGAATTGCCTAAAGAACGGAAAGTCGTCATCGAAGAAATCAACCGGGACAAAGACTCCCCCGGGTTTGCTGCTGATAAATTTTTTACTGAAAAAGCTTACGCAGGTACCGATTATAATCGCCCGGTTTTGGGTTATAAGCCATTTATTGAAAATATTCCGAGAAAAACAATTGTTCAGTATTGGCGGAAATATTACCAGCCTGAGAACATGATAACACTTATTATTGGTGATTTTAAAACCGATGAAATGAAAAACAAAGTTGAAAATATTTTCGGTTCTGTGATAACCAGTGATTCTGTTAGAAATGAAAACCAACTTTCAGAATATACCGCTTTAAAAGGGCAATATCGTTACGATACCGTTGCAAATGTTACATCCACGTATATCAATTACTCAATCGAAGCTCCACATTTTAACACAAGTGATTATCTCCCTATTGATCTGCTCTGTATGTATTATGGTCTTGATGATATCTCCCCTCTGAAAAAAGCCCTTAAATCAGGTGCTGAACCACTTGCTTCCGATGTTTCTATAGGACTTGAGACATATCCGGAATTTTCCCGTATTGGAATTTCTGTAATCACAAGTAATCCGGAAAACAAAGATAAAATCAATGAAGTTATCGAAAGCTTTTTTACAACAGCTGCAGAATTTAATGCAGATGCTGAATCTGTCGCCGGTATTAAAACATCGGTAAAAGCGGAAAATATATATAATGCAGAAAAGTTACACTACTTAGGTTTTATGATCGGTCCGATGATGATGACTGCCGGTTATGATTTTGTACAAAGCTATCCGGAGCGTCTTGATTCTGTCACCTGGGATGATGCAAAAGCTGCTGCCTCACGCTGGCTCTCCAATCCGAATTATATTACGACAACAGTGAGACCTGTATCAGAAGGAGAAACTCCGTACATCCCCTATGAGATGGACGAGGAAATGATTACTACATTCTTTGATACAGCGACATTTACCGATACGATGTATTCTCCTGTTCCACTAACCTATCCTTCTACAGATTCGGTTTCGTTTACTATCGAAGATAAGGCTGAATATCACCGGGAAGTATTCGACAACGGATTGACTTTGATAATCAAGCAGAATCCGACCTCAAGAGTATTTGCTCTCAACGTCATCGGTAAAAACAGAACCGTCAACGAACCGGACGGCAAAGCCGGTATTACTGATTTTGTCAATCGATGTATCGAAAAAGGGACCTACACCAGAGATGCTGCCGAACTCAGCCGGGACCTGACTAAAATCGGCGCTAACGTTACTCTCTATGATAATCCCTGGATACCCTACGATGACCGTTATACATCCCGCTCTTATTCGTTTATGAAATTTGAAACAATTGATGAATATGCCCAAAAAGGATTTAACCTTTTTGCTGATATGATCCTGTATCCTTCTTTTGAATCGGATGAAGTTGAAAATATCCGTAACTCGATGCTTGGAGTTCTTGGACGCAACGCTGCAAATCCGGGTAAAGTCGCCCGGAATCTATTTTATGAAACATTATTTTCCAATAATAAATTTGCCAATCCTATAATGGGTACATCACAGTCAATAGCAATGATTACCGTCGATGATCTCAAAACATATCATAAAAATTTCTACAACCCGGCAAATATGATTCTTTCGATAACTACAAACAAACCGATTAAGGAAGTTCAATCCTGGGCGGCCGAAAGATTTGGCAGATTGCAATCATTACCTGCAGAATATAATTCACCACAAATACCGGAACCAAATTTTGAAACCAAAGATGCTCACACTGAGCTTGATAAAGAACAGATTCAAATCTACATCGGTTCATCAATGCCGGGAGCAACCGACAAAGATGCATCGGCTATATCAATCGCATCAGCTATCCTATCCAATCGCCTGTATCTTAATTTACGGGAAAAACAGGGACTTGCTTATTCTGTCGGTGCCGGTGTCCGTTTTGACAAAGAATTTGGTGTGAACTATGCAGTTATCGGAACAGGAGCTGAAAATTACAAAACAGCCGTTGAAGGTATTCTTTTGGAAATTGATAAATTGAAACTCGATGGACCCAAAACTGAGGAATTAAACAAAGCAAAAAACCAGACCTGGGGACGGTTGATGTCAGCAAAGCTGTCCTCTATAAATCAGGCATATTATTTGGGTTTAAATGAATTTTACGGTTATCCGTTAAACTATGATGCGGAATATCTTTCCCAGTTAGCAGATATATCTATTGAAGACATTCGGCGGGTCACTTCGAAGTATTTTAAAACCGATAATTACGTTATCACTACTGCCGGTAAAAAACTGGAATAGTTATCCACATTGATTGTACAAGTGCCTTCTGAATCTTCAGGTTCATAAAGTTGTTTTTGAGTCTGAAGACTCAAAATCCACATAGGTAGTTATTCACATTATTATACAAGTGCCTTCTGAATCTTCAGATTCAGAAGGTGTTTTTTTAGTCTGAAGACTCATAATCCACATGGGTAGTAATTCACATTATTGTGCTGTCAGGCGTCCCGCCTGACAGTTTCCATATCATAGACTAATAATTCTGATAAAAAATAGAGCGGATTACTTGACCGCTCTTTTTTCGTTCTATATATTTTTCCCAGCCAAATAGAACTGTAACATTACATAGAGAACATGTCTGAAAAACCAGCTTTAATTCTGCAGCAGGATGCTGCATCAAAACGTCTTGAAGTAATCGGGAAGATACTTCTTCTTTTAGCATTATTATACATTTTTGTTTTATCTATAACCCTGCTTGGGAGTTCGTTTAAACTTCTTGGCAAAGGTTTCGCTGAGATGGTATTCCAGACAACCTCAAATCCATTTATCGGCTTGATGATAGGTGTATTAACGACTGCATTAATACAATCGTCATCAACTACAACATCTCTTATTGTAGGATTAGTTGCCTCCGGAGTACTTTCAATTGAAGCAGCGATTCCGATGGTTATGGGAGCAAACATCGGAACATCGGTTACAAACACGCTTGTCTCTCTTGGACACATAACCCGGGGTGAAGAATTCAAAAGGGCTTTCACCGGTTCTGTGTTGCATGACTTTTTCAATCTATGTGCAGTTATTGTATTGTTACCAATTGAAATATCATTTGGTCTGATTGCAAAATCCGCTAATATGATCGAACATATATTTTCCGATTTTGGCGGTATGAAGTTCACATCTCCTCTAAAAGCGATTACAAAACCGGCAGCAAAATGGATTATTCATACTGTAAATGACAATGGAGTTATCTGTATTATAATTTCGGTATTATTTTTATTCTGTGCTCTTTTCTTCATAGTAAAAGTTCTCAAATCGCTTGTACTTTCTAAGGTTGAAAAATTCTTCCAAAGATATATCTTCCGTACTCCGGTACTTGGATTCATTCTCGGTATCATCCTGACAGTTTTCGTTCAATCTTCATCAATTACAACTTCTCTGGTCATTCCATTGATAGGTGCTGGTGTGATTACAATTTCTCAGGTGTTTCCTTATTTACTCGGGGCCAATATTGGTACTACCATTACAGCCTTTTTAGCATCGTTTGTAACCGGTTCCCATGCCGCTGTAACGGTGGCATTTGCTCATCTTTTATTTAATATATTTGGAATAGCTATATTTTGGCCTTTGAAAAAAATACCTATTACAATGGCAAAAAAGATGGCAATACTTGCTCAAAAATCAAAATTTTATCCGATAATCTATATAGTAGTTGTATTTTTTGTTATTCCGGCTATCGTAATTTATATATATAAATAAAACGGAGATCAATTATGTTCAATAAATTTAAAGAATTATTCGGTTCAGAGAACCTCCTGGATAACGCATTTGAAACAGCATTGACTATGCTCGAATATGACCTCAAAATGTACGCAGCTTCCAAGACTACCTTGCGTGACTCAGATTCATATGAACTTCCTTTTGATATCAAACAGCTTGACCGGAAAGTAAACAAATTTGAACGTGAAGTACGGCGTAATGTTCTTACCCATTTGACAATCGCCGGTACCCAGAATCTGGTACCGGGGCTGGCTTTGGTTTCTATTGTTATTGATGTTGAACGAATCGGCGACTATACAAAAAATATGGCGGAACTTGCCTCAATCCACGAGAAAAAACTCAAAGGCGGCATGTTCGAAGATGACCTTTGTAAAATTGAAGATGCAATTGAACAACATTTCCCTCTGGTTATCCAGGTTCTCAAAACTCAAAAGAAAACCGATGCCCGTAAAATTCTCAAAATGGAAGAAGAAATAGCTGAACTCTCTGATAAAATAGTTAAAGGAATGATTACCACCAAAGACACGACCCTTACCCGATCTGACTCAGTTGCTCTTGCTATGTATGCCCGCTATCTGAAACGGATAAACGCCCATCTGACAAATATCGCAAGTTCTATTGTTAACCCATTCCCCAGAATCGGGTTCAGAGAGAAGAAAAAGAAAAAGTAATCAGATAGAGGAATAATATTCCTGATTTAGAGACGCCTGAACTTTTAGTTCCGGCGTTTTTTATTTTTTACGGAAGTTTAATGCGAACTTTGCAGATGGGATGATATGCGAACGATTAATGATAATAAAAACAACTGCCAGAACAAAATAGACTATTATCATTTCCCACCTGATAGATTCGAAAATCATCTGAGCTAAGAACAGAACAAGTAGCACCGTACCCTCAAGTTTTGAAAATCTCAGATTAAAGAGAATCAGTACTGCAAACAGAGATTGTGCTGCTGTTAACAGAATTTCATTATGCTGTAGGGTATCAAGCTCAAACGGTACAATCGCACCGCCGGAGATTGCATAAACAAGCGGTATCGTACCAATCAGCAGCGTCCATTGGTTCACTTTGGAAGATATGAGTGCTTTGATAGCTGAATTGGCAGCTCCGCGCATCGTCCAGGTTGCCGCAATAATAAACTCCGGTGATTCCGAAGCAATCGGTGCCACCCACTGCACAAGAAGGAATTTATCAAAATTGTATGCTTCCCCCAAATGTATCATCGATTCCGTAAACGGTTCAGCGACATAAAAGATAACTGCACCGGAGAACAGGAACATGAGAGCGGTGAATATTCTTCTCGGAAGATTCTCCATATTTGCGACAAATTTCGGCGGACCGACCATTTCAGGCTCTTCTGTCTCCATCTGTGCTGCTCTTCTGGTATACATACCGAATAATGTTACCAATATCACGGTATCAATCAGATTGAGTTCATTTTTCAGAGGGATAGTAATTGAATATAAAGAAGCTAACAAGAGATAGAACAGTTCCACATGCTGAATCTTGTTTAAGACAATCTCTTTTTTCCGTTTAAAAAAGACATACAAAAAGAGGATAAACGGCCAGCCGAGACCGACCAGTAATCGGTTTGCTCCGGTCATGTTTGCCACTGCATAATGATGCGATTCAGCTGAATAAGGGGCATCCCAGGTAAACACAAAATCAACTGCATACTCAGGCAGTACGGCCAGCAACGCTAAAATAGCTACCGCTAAAGATTCGGAAATATCTATCTGAACAACTTCGGCAGCCCATGAAAGCATAAAGGCAGCCGCGAAAATAGCAATACCGTAAAACAACACACCGATTATCGGACTTAACTCCCCATGAATAAAACCATTATAGAAACCGGGCAGACAGCAAAAAACTGTCAGTATAAACATTACATATATACCCGGGGTAATTTTATATTTTTCTCTCTGGTGCGCCATATATGTGGCATAGAGTACGTATTTTCTCTATATTTGTCAAAGAAAATCGGATGGAGTTTAATCGACTGAAATGACTGAATATGTAACCTTAAGTATACTTTGGATTATCTGGTGTTTTCTGCACAGTCTTTTGATTGCTGAACCTGTAACCAGATATCTCCAGGGGAGGATGAAAACTACTTTCCGCTATTTCAGGCTCCTTTATAATATGTTTTCAATTGTCAGTTTTCTGCTGATTTATTTCTATGGCCTGTCTATTCCTGATGAGATTCTTTTCAGCTGGACAACAAAAACAGCATTGATACCGATTATTCTGACATCACTCGGTCTTTATTTGATGTATAGAGGTGCTAAATCATATAATATGAATACTTTTCTTGGTATCACACAGCTCAACGAGATAGACAACAATATATCATTTAATATTGAAGGTATCTTAAAATACTCACGTCACCCCTGGTATCTTGGCGGTTATTTACTGCTTTGGTCAGCATTTGTGCATCTGACAATTGAACGGCTGATAATAAATATCATTTTTACGCTTTATTTGTATGTAGGGACAGTCTTAGAAGAAAGAAAACTGGTCAATCAGTTTGGAGATGTTTATAGAAAGTATCAGAAGAAAGTTCCGATGTACATACCCTATGGTATTTTCAAAAGATAAGCTATCAGGCAGTGACTGCTTGACACTACCTGATAGTATAAGAACAAAAAGAAATCATTTTTTTAACTGGTTTCTTATTTGTCGAAGTATCAAAACCGCTACTGTTATCATGAGAATCGCGGAAAACTCAAACAGTCTTCCCGGTTGATATTCCAACCATGAAAATGTATATCCGAACAAACGCATACACCAATCAATTATTGCGATGATAAGCAATATCAGTCCGACTGAAAAAAACAATCGACTCAGTAAACTAGATAATTTATCAAACATCATATCCTCCTATTCGACTGAGCTTGTTCTATTGATGATAACAACTTCATCAATCATCTTTTTCATTTCCCAGTTGACCCGGACCATACGAATAACACCACTGCTGTCTGAAAACCACATTTGAGACCATCCCGGATATCGTGCTTCCGATGTCACCGCTTCAAGTTCCCCGTAATCCGTGGGAATACTCTGCAGATCGGTTAATCCTTCCATTTCAACCATGGTATCGGTACTTTCACAGGAGAGACAAAACAAGGATAACAAAACAATTACTAATACCATCAAAATTCGATTCACCATTTAAATCTCCTTTGATAAAAGTATTAATGTGCTCATATAAAGAGAAGCAATCACTGATTTATATTTGTATAGTTTATGCTTAATAAAATTACAGCTAAATCAAGTGCTTTATAGAATAACTCAAGATGTGATTACAAAAGAATTTATCATAATATGTATCTTAGAAAAGTGAGACTTTGGTGTCAATATAAAGATTTTACCCCCGAATCACCATATTGACTATATCTTTTCTCAAAAGTACACCTAACAATTTTTCATCTTTAGAGACAACAAACACTCTGCGGACATCTTTAAATATCATCATGGCAGCAATCTCGACAATCCGTGTATTCGGAGTTGCTTTTTCATAGTCTGTACGATACAGCTGGGAGACTTTGATCTTCTCTTCATTTTTGAGAAGTTCCTCAAACGGCTCGACTTCCATCGAATAATTCAGATTTGAAATTAGTGATTTATAATCAGGCAGAGCAGCTTTTATCAAATCCCTATCTGAAATAACCCCGACCAACTTATCCTCTGCATCTACAACGGCAAGAGCTGACAATCTATCCTGAAACATTCGATTGGCTACATCTTTGAGTGAATCATCAGGAGTGACACAGGCAACCGAGTGACGCATGATATCCCTAACCATCAACTCCTTATCAACCGTTATGTTGCTGTCACCGACAAGTTTTACAAGTTCACAAGGCTGTTTGATATTGATGATCTTATCAAGGATCCCTTCGGTCCGTCCAAAACTTGCAAGCCCGGACAAAGTCTGCAGATATAATTTGGCTATTGTTGCCGGAGTTAAAAGGAGACAGACGACATGGACAGGTATCGAATCAGGAGTTCTTCCCTCTAATCCATAGTGTGAAACACCAATCAATATATAAAGTTCTTTAACCGCATCGGTGCGGGCATGAGGGAAGGCAAATCCATGACCGTAATTCGTATTTTCAATATCTTCCCGTTCTTTGATTGATGCCAGGACTTCATGATAATCCAAATTGACACCATCGGTTTTTATTAAATCAAGAAGTTCAATAATCGCATCATCTTTTGTTCTTGATTTCAAATCGATTTTAATTCTGCGTTCCATTAACAGATTAGCAAGTTTCAATTCGGTACCTCTTTGATTTCGTCTTTTTCAACGACTCTTTTTTTCATAAATTCAGGCGACACAACCCCGCCTGAAACCAAAAATTTCACCCCTTCTTCCACTGACATATTAATATGTAAAATTTCTTCCGGCGCAACAAGAACTACCATACCGGAAACCGGTGTTGGAGTTGAGGGAACAAACACAGCCACCCGTTCACCTTTTGATTCAATTTCGATTCTGTTTGATAAAAACCCGAGAGCATAGCAATTTTTTCGCGGATACTCAACTAAGACAACCTCTTTGAATGATTTAATGTTAGACACAGTGAGCGCCTCAAGAAGCTGTTTTGCGGCGGAATATATCGGACGGATTATCGGCATCTTGTGCAGAAAGAAATCCCCGAGTTTGAAAAATTTCTTCCCGATAATGTTTCGGGTAAAAATACCGGCCAATATGATAAGCAACAAAGTCGTGATAAGTCCAAGACCGGGCAAAGAATAACCAAACAGTCTGACAATAAGCGGCTGCAGGATATTGTCGACTGTCTCAAAGAGGAATTTGATTACCAGATAAGTTAATATAATCGGTACAACAACAAGTACACCTGATACAAAATGACGCTTTAATATTGTAATAAGTTTGTTCAAAAACATAATTTTCTCTATCCCAATAGCTTATTAATTAATATCGGGTTATTTAAGTTTTTGTCAATCTGTTTTGGTGAGATTAGTTACTGTCTCAAAAACCGAACGAGTTAGAAATTTGACCGGCAAACTCTAAAACCGGCTCAGGGAACAATCCAGCCGCAAGAACACCGAGCACACCGATAATAAGAACAGTCAAAATAGCCGGATTATAGGTCATCGTATACGGTGAATCATTTTTAGAGAAGTACATCTGCCGGATGACATTAGCATAATAATAAAGAGAAAATACTGATGTCAGTAAGCCTATGCCGACCAACCAGTAAATCCATTGACCTGATTCGTGGGCTGATGCCTGAGCAATCGCAGCGGCAAAAACTTTGTACTTTGCCATAAATCCGCCAAGCGGAGGTATACCGACAAGTGATAAGAGAAATATCGAAAATGAAACCGCAAAAAACGGTGATGTTTTCGATAATCCTTCATAGCTGGCTATCTGACAGGAGCCGGTTTTATCTTCAAAGAGGGCAACAGCTGCAAATGCACCCATGTTAGCAAAGAGATAAGCAAACATGTAAAATGCGACCGAAGCAAGACCGTGTTCATTGAGAGCAAGCATACCTACCATGATATACCCAGCTTGTGCAATTGAGGAATAGGCAAGCATACGTTTGATGTTTGTCTGGCGAATAGCGACTACATTACCAATAATCATAGAACATGCCGCAAAAAATCCAACCATCATTCCCCAGTCATTAGGGAACATTTCCGTACCATAAAACGCAGGAAGCGCCAGAAGGAACATCTTGGCAAATGCAACAAGTCCTGCAGCCTTGGAACCGACTGATAAAAAGGCAGCAACAGGCGTCGGTGCACCTTCATAAACATCGGGTGCCCATTGATGGAACGGTGGTAGTGCCAGTTTAAATCCGATTCCGGCTACCAGCATGATATTGGAAATCAGAACAACAACACCGATCTGTTTAAAGGTCAGGTGGAAAGCGGCAATATTTAAACGCATCGAAAGAAGATCGGTTGTACCGGACAATCCGTATAAAAACGACATACCGTACAATAGCAGGGCTGATGAAAAGGCACCGATAACAAAATATTTTATACCCGATTCAATCGAAAGTTTTTCATCTTTAAAAAATGCAGCAAGAACAAACAGCGGAATCGTCGTCAGTTCTAAACCGATATACAGTGAGATCATCTCCCGAGATGCCGAAAGGAACATCATACCGACTGTTGAAAACAAAATCAGGCCGAAAAATTCACCCCTATGATTTACAATTTTCTTTTTGGTAATACCGAATGAGGAACCGATTGCCATAAATGCTGCTGATATAAAGATTATTTTGAAAAAGGCTGCCATCGGGTCGTTGAAAAACATATTGCCGAAGCCTTTACCGTAGGTCGAAAAGCTTAAGAGTATTCCGGTTATCAATAAGCCTATCATGGAGAGATATCCGGCAAGTGTTTCACTTTTCCGCTTACTGACAACATCAATTGTAATTACAACCAATGCCCAGCAGAAAAGGAATATCTCCGGAAGCATCGCCAGAAGCGTTTCAGTCACATTTGTAATCGGCAGTTGTGGATCCATCATCTTACCTTGACATCAGTAGTACTAAGTTATCGAGAGTCGCCTGCAGCAGATCAGTCAGCGGTTTCGGATAAATACCGATCGCAAGAGTCAAGATAGCAAGCGGGATAACGGTTAACAATTCGCGTCCGTTGATTTCAGTCAGTCCGCCCCATTTCGCCATATTGAATTCTCCAAGGAAAACATTCTGGAACATACGGAGCATATATGCAGCACCTAAGACAACACCAAGAACGGCTATACCAACTAAGACTTTGTTCAATGCACCAAAGGCACCGATAAATATCATAAATTCAGAAACGAATCCGGACATACCCGGGAGACCGAGTGCCGCCATGGAGAACATCAGCATCAAAGCGGTATAAACCGGAAGTTTGGAACCAAGTCCGCCAAAAAGAGCAATCTCTCTGGTATGAGCCCGGTCATAGAGAACACCGACCATAAGGAATAATGCGCCGGTAATAAGACCGTGGGAAATCATCTGGAACATGACACCGGCAATTGCGGTAACGGAACTATAAGCAGCAAGCGCAAGCATACAGTATCCCATATGAGAGACCGATGAATACGCCACAAGTTTTTTCAAATCCTTTTGTGCCATTGAAACAAGGGCACCATATATGATTCCGATCACACCGAGTACAGCTATCCAGAAGGAAAGGTCCTGCAGAGCTTTCGGGAACATCGGCCAGTTAATACGAAGCATAGCATACGTACCCATTTTAAGCAGTACACCGGCAAGGATAACGGAAACAGCTGTCGGAGCCTGCACGTGTGCATCAGGTAACCAGGTATGGAACGGCCAGACGGGAACTTTGATAGCAAAGGCGATGAAGAAGAATATAAAACAGACCATCTGCAGAGTGTGAGAAAGAGTCGGACCATGGTCGATTAACTCAAGCATATTTAGTGTATGCGGTTCAGAGGTAAAGTACATTATCAAAATCGCAACAAGCATAAAGATTGAACCGAACAGTGTATACAGGAAGAACTTAATCGCCGCATATTCTTTTTGCGGTCCGCCCCAGACACCGATTAAGAAGTACATCGGAACAAGCATGATTTCCCAGAAAACATAAAAGAGGAAGAAATCAAGCGCTACAAAAACACCCATCATACCGGCTTCAAGAAGCAGGAAAAAGGCAAAATATTCTTTAACGCGGAATTTAATCGAAAACGATGCAATCAGAGAGATTGTGGATAGCAGACCGGTCAGGAACAACATCGGAACAGAAATACCGTCAGCACCCAGGAGATATTGAATATTTAAAGAAGGAATCCATTCATAAGGACCTTCCATATATGCCATAGCTGCAGAACCGGAGTAGTTGAAGAAATAATCCCAGGTTAACCAGAACGAGAGCAGCATCGGAATCACAGAGATAATAACCGCGCCATACCGGATTAGGTTTACCTTCTCCTTTGGCATAAGCATGACATAAACCATGCCGATTAGTGGAACAAGAATTAACCAACTTAATATACCCATTACAATTTATCCTCCAAAATCAAATCTATTCTTCTCGTTTAGGTTTGGTTGTGCTTTCTGGTACAATTGTCTTAGCAAAATATGATAAAAATCCGATCAAAATCACAAACAATGTGGTTACTTCCAGGAAATCTGTAAATATCCAGCCGTTTAAATATGCAGATTCAAATTTATAGATTCCGGCGGCAACAATGAAAAAGAGGATAAACAGTCCGTAGAACTGCATCCGCCCTGATTGGATATATTTTAACAGAGAACCAAACGCACGAACGATCCATCCGCATCCGTTTACAGCTCCGTCAACAATCCATCGGTCAAACCACCATTTTAAGTCAGCCCACAAAAGGGTTACTTTTGCAGTTCCGTTTACAGCTCCATCGACAACATTGGCATCAAATGACCAGAAGAACCGTCCGATTGCTAAAATCGGTTTGACAATGATGATATCATACAGTTCGTCAAAGTACCATTTGTTCCAGAAGAGGGTATAGATTGGTTTGAATCTTTCAGCAAGTTTATCCGGGTCGATTTTTCGTTTATAATACATCAGCCATGCCAGTCCGATACCGGAAAGCCCAACAATTGATGAGACTATATAATTCATCCAGTCAGCGTGTGGATGATACGGTTCAGCATGGAAGACAAATGAAGCAAATCCATGTGACAATGCCGGGATACCGGTCCATCCGACAAATACAGCCATAAAAGCTAAAAAGATGAGCGGATAAGCCATAGTCTTAGGAGATTCATGAGCATGTTCATAGCGATGTTCATCACGTGGTTTGCCGAAGAATGTCAGGAAGCAGAGTCTCCACATGTAAAATGCTGTCATAAAAGCGATAAGCAATGTTAAGACTGTAAAGACCGGGTGTCCGAACGTTGCTGCAACGATTTCATCTTTGGAGAAAAATCCTGATGTCAGAGGGAAACCGGCAATCGAAAGCGACCCAATCAAAAATGTTGGAGCGGTTATCGGCATCTTCTTTAATAGTCCACCCATATCACGGATATCATTTGTATGAACCGCATGAATAACCGAACCGGCTCCCATAAATAAGAGCGACTTAAAGAAGGCGTGGGTCATCAAATGGAATGTACCGGCATAAAATCCGGGTGAATGATGTCCGTTAGCAGTATCATACCCGTACAGACCCAGAGCCATAATCATATAACCAAGCTGGGATACAGTCGAGTATGCTAAAATTCGTTTTATATCAACCTGAACAAGTGCAATAGTCGCCGCTAAGAGCGATGTCACAACACCAATGACCGCTACAAAAAATGATGCATCAGCCGAGGCGACAAAAACAGTCATTGCCCGGGCTGTCAGATATACACCGGCTGCAACCATCGTTGCCGAATGAACGATTGCTGATACCGGAGTAGGACCTTCCATTGCATCGGGAAGCCAGGTATGAAGGGGGAATTGTGCCGATTTACCGATAGCACCACAGAATACACCGATTGCCGCAAGAGTCAGCATTGCCGGCGGGAATACATCCATACCAATTTTAGCAAACACTTCTTCATAATTGAATGTACCGGTGTAATACATAATCAGCAACAAGCCGACTAAAAATCCTAAATCACCAACACGGGTAGTCAGGAATGCTTTTTTGCAGGCATCAGCTGCAGATTTTTTCTCAAACCAGAACCCGATTAACAGATATGATGTCAACCCGACCAGTTCCCAGAATATAAATGTCATAAAAAAGTTATCAGAAACAACCAGACCAAGCATGGAGAAAAGGAATAACGAAAGATAGGCAAAAAAGCGTGAGAATCGCGGGTCATCTTTCATATATCCGATTGAATAAATCTCAACACAGGTACCGATCGCCGTTACAACAACAAGCATCATCGCCGTTAGCGGATCAATCAAAAGTCCAAGTTGCAGTTTAAACGACCCCAATTGCGCCATTGTAAATGATGCGGTATACGCTTCACCATTTCTTGCAATTGTTTCGAAGAGAACGGATATAGACATAATGAGTGAAGTAACAATCATTGCGATTGAAAAGAGAGAAGCTATTTTCTCTTTCCAGCGAAGGAAGAAAACAATCATTAAAAATGAAAATGCCGGTAAGAGAACTATAAGATATGAATGTTCAGTCATCGCAATAATCCTACCACTTCATTATATTTATATTATCAGTGTTAATACCCTGCCAGTTGCGGTATAGCAGGAGTACAATCGCCAGACCGACAACAGCTTCCGCCGCTGCAACGACAATAATAAACATCGCAAACATCTGACCGATTAAAGCATCGGTCCAGACGAACTTATTAAAGGCAACCAAATTTATATTCACGGCGTTAAACATCAATTCCAAAGACATTAGAATCCCGATCGTATTCCGGCGGGTCAACACACCAAAGATACCCAAAGAGAACAGCACAGCGGCTACAGCAATATATGGAAGCATTATGACCGTTCCTTTCTGGCAAGTACAATCGCACCGATCATTGCAGAAAGCAGCAGTACTGAGACGACTTCAAACGGAAGCATATACTCAGTCATCAGATATTTACCAATCATCATAGTATTGTCAGCAGGGAGTGCGGTTAAATCAGCCGGATCACGATTCCATAGCGGTTGTATGTCTACAATAGTTTTAACTACTAAGGCAATAACGCCAAGTCCGAAAAACATAACCGGCAGAGAAACGACGATTGCATTTTTCGATGTCATCCTGATTTTATCTTTGGCAAAGTTTGATGAAAGCATTATAGCAAAAATCATCAGAATAGAAATCGCACCAACATAGATGAGCACCTGCGCTGCAGCCAAAAACTCTGCGTTCAGCATGACAAACAATCCGGCAACCGAAAACAAAGTCAGAATAAGAAATATCGCACAATGGAATACATTCTTTAATGTGACAACCATAAAAGCTGACACAAGCATAATCATAGAAATAATCCAGAATACCGGTCTACCGGCGAGTTCGTTCAACAAAATATCCATATTTTAATTCTCCCCTTCTTTTTTATCCGGTTCAGGAGAGTCAGTTTTTGTCTCTTCAGTTTTTACTTCAGCATCTTTGGAAGCTTCCGTTTTTGTTGTTTCAGCTTTAGGTGCAGCCGGTTTCGGAGCTTCTTTTTTTGGTGTTTTTTTCTTGCGGGTGTCAATATAGTCAACATCGCGGCCGCATTCTTGCAGTTTGTCTACATCCCAGACCATATCATTGATATCGGTAGTCGAATATTCATATTTGTTGGCAAGTTTTAATGCTGAGAAGTTACAGGCTTCTTCACACAGTCCGCAATAACAGCAGATGGCAAAATCGATTTCGAATTTTTTCAGCTGTTTCTTTTTATTTTCATACGGGGAGCATCGATAGTAATTTCCGAAGTCGGACAGGCACGCATACAAAGTTCACAAGCTGTACAATTTAAAGAACCAT
>QQUK01000228.1 GCA_008501655.1 Calditrichota bacterium | reverse complement strand
ATCATTGAGATGCTCAAAGATAAAATCGGTAATTCGCCTCATTGATTTTGAATTCAGGCCGACCTTATTCAATTCAACCGTCTGGGGATATACCGGGATTATTCGTCCGGCATGTATCATCTTATCCGATTCATCTTCAAGCCGCTCCATATCCGGATGTACTATCTGCATCCCAAAATAAGATCCAACCAGTCCTGAGCAGGCAAAAACCTGATCTTTCTTAAACAGTTTTTTCCAGAAATTCAGCCCATGAAACCAGGTCAATGTAATCGAACCGGACTCATCGGAAAGTATAACCTCGTACCGTTTTTTTCGTCCATACAGAAGTCCATGAGATTTAACCCGGCCTATGATTGTCACATATTTATCGGTCTGCACTTCAGCTATCGGGGTGACTGTCGACCGGTCTAAATAATTGCGAGGCAAATAGAATAACAAGTCCCGAACTGTTTCATACCCAAAACCGGCAAGTGCTTCTCCCTTTTTAGGTCCGACACCTTTCACATATTGAAGCGGGGATTGTAATTTTAATTCCGGCATAGACTTAGTTAGACTATTTTTGGTTAAAATGTCAATTACAAATTACAGGTGAAACATAAATGCCCCCTTATCGTACTAATACATAACAATCGTACTCAAGGAGCAGAATATGAAGCAGTTTGCAAAAGCAGTTATATCTTTTTTAGTGATTCTCGCTGTGCTTAACCTTTCAGCAGTATCACTTACCGCAGGAGATACCCGTCATGCAACTTATGTAGAGCATCATAATCATAATGACCATGATTTTCATTTTGGCTTTGATGGTCTCACTATCGACCATATCAACATCGATTTTAATGATGACAACGACCTTACCGTCACCAATAAGGATGAGAATACATATTTTATGATTACAGAAAAATATGACCTGTTCATCAATGGTAAAAAAATCGGGACAGATGCCAAACAAAAAGCTCTATGTAAAGATATGTATACCAATATTGATAAAGTTATCAGGGAAGCAAAAGACCTTGGATGGGAAGGTGCTAAAATCGGTATGGAAGGTGCCAAAATAGGTCTCCATGCTCTTATTGGTGTTTTAAAACTACTCTCCCCTAACTACGATGTCGAAGACCTTGAAAATGAAATCGAAATGAAAGCTGAAAAACTTGAAAAGAAAGCTGAAAAACTTGAGGTTCGTGCAGAAAACATTGAAGACCTGGTTCGTTTTCTCGATGACCTCTCAGATACAATGCGTACAGAAATTCCAGAACTCCAGCAGTTAAGCTGGTTCTAAGGATTATATATATTTTAGATTCTATCATATTCATTAAAAAAGCGATGCACTCCGCATCGCTTTTTTAATATCCAAAATCTATGAAAATACAATCAGATCAATTTGAGACTAACATTGTTTCCTCTTTAAAAGCTTCCGCCAATGTTATAGCTAATTGCTGAGAAGTAAATGGTTTTTTAAGGAAACATGCAACACCAAGGTCCATTGCTTTTTGAACTCTTTCAGATTCAGCATATCCGGAAACGATAATCGCCCGTTGATGAGGATTCAGGAGTAATGATTTCTCAAATAATTCAGTTCCATCCATTCCTTCAGGTATAATCATATCAAGAAGCAGGAGATCGAAACTTTCAGTTTTTAACAGTTCCAGAGCTTTTTCACCGCATTCAACAGCTTGTACCTTATATCCCAGTTTATTCAGTATTTTCGTTGTAACTTCCTTTAACACGGCATCATCGTCTACGACAAGGATAGATTCCCCGCCACCCTGTATTTTTACATCTGTCGTATTTATTATCTCATCTTCAGTAACAGGAAAATAGACATAGAAAGAGGTACCCTCTCCAACCTTAGATTTGGTATCAATAAATCCATTATGATCCTTGACAACAGCGTCAACAACACTTAGCCCAAGACCGGAACCGCGTTTTTTATCAACTTTTTTTGTCGAAACAAAGGGTAAAAATATTGATGACATAATATCAGAAGGAATTCCTCTGCCTGTATCACTAATAGTCAGTTTGATATATGAACCTGATGGTACAATAATGTTAGATGGATCAAGTTTTTCAACATAGTAATTTTCAGTTTTAATTTCAATCTCTCCGGTATCATCAATCGCATCAATAGCATTATTTATCAGATTAATTATTATACGGGATATTTGGGACTTCCCGCCTTTCATTGGAAACAGATCATTACTTTTCTGGAAATCAATTTTTATCGCATTGTTGTCATATTCCAAATGATTCATTGACTGACTAATTACATCATTCAGATTGAACACTTCTAAGCTGTAATGTCCTCTTCTTCCCAATGTTAAAAGCTCCTGATTTATATCCGCGATTTGAATAGCTGATTTTTCTATTACATCAAGCAATTCTATTGCTTCCGGGTTATCGCTTATAAGTTCCCGGATAAATTCGGGGTATGCGACAATCGGTGATAGTAAATTGTTAAAATCATGGGCAACCTGTCCGGCTATTTGACCGGCTGTTTCTAATTTCTGAGCCCGTGATTCAAGTTCTTTTAGTCTTTTTGCTTCACTGATGTTTCTTGCCAGACAGGTCGCAAAACTCTCCCCATCAAGAGTTACTATACCTACTCTGATCTCAACAGGGAATGTTGAGCTATTCTTACGTTTATACACCGTTTCAACATTATCGATCTTGTTTTGTTCGATAAGATTCCATAAACGTAAATATTCCTCATGCTGAACTTCCATATCGATATCATGGATGTTCATATTCAAAAGCTCATCCCTGCTGTACCCAAGCTCTTTGCACGTTTTTTTATTTACATCAATAATTTTTCCGTCGATATTCAGCAAAAAGAAAGAATCACCGGCACCTTCTACTAAAGTTCGGAATTTTTTTTCACTCTCAAAAGTCTTTTTATGCCGGACTAATGCAACCCTGATAACCCAGCTTAATAAAAGTCCGAATAGATTAAAAAGGATTAAATACCCAAAAGCATTGTTGTTCAGGCGTGGCTGAAGGTATACCTGAGACGGAGTTATCAGCATTGACCATGATTTATCAAGAATTTTAATTTCCCGCTGCTGTAAATATTTAGTGTTTTCTCTAATTTCTTCATTTTGATTTGAAAAGACTATATCAACATTTTCAGATATCTGAATATCAAAGTTTTCCAATAAGGTTTTATCAGTAAAACAACCCTCGATGAGTTTATTGATTTTAAATACACCGTTGATATACCCGGTAACTTTACCAGATTTATCAACGACTGGCATATAGGTTGCGAATCCCTTTCCTCCCTGAAGCAGATTGACAATACTTGTCCTTGTTAATTGATGCGATTCAGAAGCATTAGCGAGTGCTTCTTCGACTGAATTAAAGGGATGGTCATGTAAATTTTTTCCGAGAGCTTTTTGATTCTCAGCATAAGGAACAACAGTTTTGATTTCCCAATTATTATCTATCCAGTTTAATGCTTGTAAGCCGGGTACGATTAACAATAACTCCTCAGCTTTTGTTACAAACTTAGCACTATCTTTAAGTTCATATTTTTCCCAATCATCCCCTATTCTTTCAATGATAGATAGCCTATGACCTACCCAGGACTCCAAACGCTGCTTTAATTGATCAGCCGTAACTTTCGTTTCAGTATTTATTATATCATATTGAGCTGTATCTTCATGTTTCCAGATGTAGGAACTCGATATAGCCAACAACACAAATACAGAGACGGCAATTATTGTATCATATTTTTTATAAAATTTCTTATTTATCTCAGACATTAATATATTTATCCTTCTGTGATTTTATCGGAAGATAATGAGTTTCATTTAGTTAAGAATAAAAATGAATATTTGAGATAAATGTTGAGGGCATGGAAGGCGCTATCTAATTGATTAACATGCAGTTACGGAGGCTGTACTGATAATATGGCGGAAGGGGTGGGAATCGAACCCACCGGGGACAAGACCATTGCCCCCCTCACGGCTTTGAAGGCCGGGACCGCCACCAGACGACATCCGCTTCCGAGCCGAATATATAAACTTCGAAGCTTTCGGGCAAACTGTTTATCTCTTTTCTAATGAATGATTTTGTTATCAGAAGGATCAACATGGACAATAACTTTGACCAGTTCATCAATCTCGTCAATCAAAGTATATTCAACATTTTTAGCGATAGTATGACCTTCAAACACCGACAGATTTTTATCTACAACAATATGTACTTCGGTTATTATCCTTCCCCCGGAATACCTTGCTTTGATATCATGAGCATTTAGTACACCGTCAATCCTCTCAGAGATTGCCCTGATAAGCTGCAGTACTTCCTCATCCGGCGCCGTATCAACAACTTCTTTCAGTGCTTGCCAGATTAACTCCCAGCCTACTTTGACAATGAAATACGTTACGAACAACGAAGCAAGAGCATCAGCATAAACCCAGTTTGGATTCAGGTATGCACCGGTAATACCTATCAACACTGCTATTGACGAAAATGCATCGGTTCGGTGATGCCAGGCATTGGCTACTATTACCAATGATTTATGCTTTTTACCGATATATACTGTATAGTGGTAGAGAATTTCTTTTAAAACTATAGATACAAATGCCGCAAGTATTGTCCAGATTGTAGGCTGAACCGGTTCATGATGATAAAGCGTCTGCACAGATTTATATACAATACCGACAGCAACCGCTATCAATAGTAAACCTATTACAAGCGCTGAAACTGTCTCTATTCTTCCATGTCCAAAGGGATGGTTATCATCAGCATCTTTAGCTCCCCAGTTGAGACCTAAAAGAACTACTGCATCGGAAAACAGATCTGAAAGAGAATGAATACCATCAGCTACCAATGCCTGTGAACGCCCGATAAAACCGAAATAAAGTTTTATAATGACTAAAAAGATATTAACAATTGCACCGACAATTGTCACTTTCATACCGGATTTTAGTTTTGGGTCTTCAGTCTGCATTGTGAATGATATATACACTTTTAAAACTTAATTGAAAAGAAAAACCTGACAGCTAAAACTGTCAGGTTTCTTCCGCTCCCATTTAATTCAGTGCTAAGAAATCAGAATTGAATAACCCGTAGCCCGATCTCTGAGCATAGAATTATTATCGGCTTTAAGATGATATAATTGAGCTTTTTGTCTGTTTTTGTTTATTATATTGAAGAAACAGGCATATTTTGGGGATCATCAATGAGAATTGATTCTTTTACAAAATATGATTCTGCATGAGCAACTCCGGCTAATTGCCCGAGAAACTTTGATTTTGTATCCATATAATCGAATACATTCAGCCCGGGCTGGAATATACGTTTTGCCTTTTCAGGAGAATCAAACTGTGATTTATAAGCTGCAACAGCATCACATTTCTGTTTGAATTCATCCGAGATATCAACCAAAAATGAATACTCAGCTGTTCTGGAATAAGATGCATAAATTATTTTTCTTGGTCGACAGGGATCACCTTCCAGATTTATTTTTTTCAAACCTGCTAAAAAACAGGCATCAAAACCGAGTTTTGAACAAGCCAGATGATCAGGATGTCTCTGCTTCCAGTGTGGCAGTATGACAAGTTCCGGGTTGGTATCTCTGATTACCTGAGCTAACTTTAATTTGTTCTCCTGATTGTATTCAACCGCGGAATCCGGAATCGAAAGATTATTCCGATAAGAAAGCCCCATAATTTCCCCGGCAGCAATTGCCTCGGCATCACGGTCATTTTGCGAACCGAATGTCCCCATTTCTCCTCTTGTTAAATCAAGAGCTCCAGTCTTTCGACCTGAGTTAGCCAGTTTAATCATCAAACCACCGCAGGTGATTTCGATATCATCCGGGTGGGCTGCAATCGCCAGAACATCTAGTTTCAAATCAGCCATTGAGTACATCCTCATAATACCGTTCATATTCAGTAATTATTTTCTGTGAGTTAAACTTATCGAAAGCTAATTTTGCAGCATCCTCTTTAAACTGCTTCAATCGCTTCGGGTCTTTTAAAAGTGACAATCCTGCTCGTGCCATAGAGGTTGTATCTCCGACCGGCAGCAAAAAGCCGGTTTTGTAATCATCTACTACTTCAACAAGTCCGGTACCGGTCGTACCAATAACCGGGACACCGCAGGCAAGAGCTTCAAGGGCTGCAAGTCCGAACGATTCCTCCTCAGAAGGAAGCAAAAAGAGGTCAGAACATGGAAGAACCGCTTCAATTCTGCTCTGATTACCGAGAAATATGACTTTGTCCTTTAAACCTTTTTTATTGATCTGTCTTCGTGCTAAAATTGTATCGGGACCTTCCCCGATCAATAATAATTTTGCGGGAACTTCGTTTGCAATTTTTTCAAATGTATCAATCACATCAATAATTCTTTTCACCGGGCGAAAATTGGAAACATGAGTAATTAAAAACTCATTATTCGGTACAAATTCTGATTTGGTGCATTTGCTTGCATCCGGCTTGAACCGTTTTTCATCAAAAAAGTTATAGACAACTCTGATTTCTTTATCAACTTTGAACACATCTTTTGTTTCGTCAGCAAGATATTGTGATACAGCTGATAATCCATCGGAAGTTAAAATCGAGAACCTGGTGATATCATAGTAAGATGGGTCTGAGCCAACAAGGGTAATGTCTGTACCATGT
>QQUK01000325.1:21119-32678 GCA_008501655.1 Calditrichota bacterium | reverse complement strand
ATTCAGTTGAAAACAACAAACCACTCTACAAAAAGCTTCTTTTAATTGTACCGGTATCTATTTATTTTCTTTCATCTGCAAATGACTTTTTCCATTTCAACAAGATTGAAGGTACTTATCTCGGTGGTCGTGCCCTGGTTAAACCAAGCTCCAGGTTAACATTTATACCAAAAGCCGGCTATGCTTTCGAAGCCGAACGATGGAAGTATGATATTACAACTTCATACCTGCTTTCTGATCCAGGTAAACTATACCTGAATTTTAATATTCATGATAAAATTACAAATCGTCCGACGCTTGTCTCTGCTCACGAAGGTTCTGCCACATTAAAATCACTCTTATCAAAACTTGATCCGTATGATTATTTTGTTCAAAAAGGTTTTTCCACAGGTTTATCTTTTAACCCGTCACACAAAACAAATCTTTCAGTTAACATCAACAGCTTTAAGCAGTGGTCTGTGACGAACAATACTAACTATTCATGGATAAACAAAGATTCAGCTTACACATTTAATGAATCAAAAACTGACAGTACCCTTGATTTAAATACTGTTTATCGGGTGAATCCGACTATTCAGGACGGATACCTGAGAACTTTATCCGCAAATTTTGTATATAACTCTCAGGATAAAGTCAAATTGAAGGATAAAGAGGTATTCATGTTTTCCTATCCGTATACAACATTCGGGTTTGGAATCGAATATTCATCCCCCTCATTTTTTAACTCCGATTTTGAATATACCCGACTCACTTCTCAATTTTATACTTCAAGGCGTGTACTTGGTTTAGGAATCGGTTCTCTCGGATTATACGGAGGATTCAGAATATCCGGCAATATTCCTTCGCAGCGATATTTTACTATGGATTACAATGCAAACATGTTCGATGATGCGATGATTTTCCATACACTCGTTGAAACAAACTTCACCGGAGCAAACATTCTGTCAGCTTACTACACCCATGAATTCGACCGGCTTCTGTTCAGAAAAAGTGGTATTCCCTTGATAAAAGATATTCCGTTTAGCTTGTCATTATACGGTGGTCTCTTTGTAACCAATTTTGACAAAAACAGAATCAATCAGTATCCCCTGCCAAACTATACCGGTGATACCCCGTATTCAGAAATCGGTTTTGGAATCGGCAGACTACCGTTACTGATGAAGTTTTATTTCACCTGGCAGATATCAGACTATGATACCGAACGGTTCACTGTTGGCATGGATTTCGGTTTTTAATCTTGCGAAGAAGGAACGAATTATCTTTCATTTTTGTTATAAAAAGAAATGAAAGAATCGAGCTTGAACCGAATATCAATAATAATTCCAACCTTGAATGAAGCCGCCTGCATTGGTGATCTTCTGAAAAAATGCGTTGATGAATTCCAACCATATGAATTGATTGTCACTGATGGCGGGAGTGCTGACAATACTGTCGAAATTGCAAAGCAGTTTGCTCTTGTATATCAAACTTCAAAAGGTCGCGGTCAGCAGTTAAATTTCGGTGCACAAAAATCAACAGGCGATATACTCTGGTTTCTCCATGCCGATACCCTCCCCCATCCTCGGTCTGCTTCAGAAATACAAACCTTGCTGAAAGATGAAAAAATAATCGGTGGTGCTTTTGAATACAATCTGACATCAAAAAATATCTGGCTGAGATTTTTCAGTCACTACTCTAATTTCAAAAACAAACTCTTTAACAGGGTATATGGCGATATGGGCATTTTTATCCGTCGCAACGTATTTAAAAAAATGAATGGATTTAAAGAATCGATGCTTATGGAAGATTACGCATTCGGCAGAGAACTGAAAAAACATGGCAAAATAAAGATACTTCCGCTTAAAATTGAAACGTCACCGCGTGATTGGTACAAAGAGGGATTCATCAGAAAAATCTGTAAAGATACAATTATCAAGTTTGCATATAAATACAAGATAGAAAATCAAAAACTGTATAACTGGTATTATGGAGTTAAAAAATGAAACTGAAATATCTTTTTCCCATTATAATTCTTTTTATTTCCTGTTCATCTAAAGAGATAGTCGCTTTTGACCATTCATATAAACATTACGCCCAACTATTACAGGAAACCGTAAAAGATGGTCTTGTTGATTACAAAAATATAAAAGCATCACTTCCTTCCTATGACAGTACGTATGCTGATTTCTCCAGTCTCGATAAAGGACAATACAAATCATTCACCCGTGAACAAAAAATAGCATACATGATAAACGCCTACAATTTTTATACTATCAAAGCTATCGTCGATCATTATCCGGTAAAATCTATAAAAAACATCAAGGGTGTCTGGGATGACCTTGAGTTCCCCGTTGCGGGAGAAAAGATGACACTTGACAATATCGAACATGATATCCTTCGGAAAGAGTTTAAAGAAGAACGGGTTCATGTCGCAGTAGTTTGCGCATCCATCTCCTGTCCGGAACTATGGGACAAACCGTTCCTTCCTGATTCACTTGATGCACATTTAAATCTGCGGGCTGAAGCCTTCGCTCGTGACAGTCTCCGGAACTCTATCAATTTTGAAAAAAAAGAGATGAAACTTTCAAAAATATTAGATTGGTACAGTTCTGATTTTAAAGGGAAGTATGACTCCGATGATGTGTTCCCTTATCTATCGGGTGAAAAACGCTCCGTTGCAAATTTTATCTACCAGCATCTCGATGATACTACCCGGCAGAAATTTAAAGGGAAAAAAATGAAAGTCGGCCATCTTGGCTATGACTGGAACCTGAACGAGCAAAAATAATTAAGCTTCTGTGATATCCGTATAATTTTTAACGATAAGTACTAAAAAGAATAATGCAACAAACCCAATCTGCCCCCAAAGCCAGCCGGCTTCAATAAATGTAGTCAGAAAGATTATCAGAGAGACAAGTGACAATATAATTGTCTGACTATTCATCCGTAAGTTTTTCATATTGAAAATTTTAAGGGTCAATCTGAATTGGTTGATGAAAAATGCAAGTACTGCAGCCGCACCAACCAAACCAGCCTCAGCCAGATAGTGCAGGACCAAATTATGTGCCGAGTAATGCTGGATGTATTGGAACATATAATGCTGATGAATTGACGGATATAAAGTCGAAAGGATTTTGTAATGACCTAAGCCGATGCCCAATACCGGATTGTCATAAAACGTCATTAAAGCATTCTGCCAGAGAACTAATCGGACCAGAAATGTTTCCGATGGTGCTGATGTCAGTAAAGAACTGTATCTTTCGATTAACGCCCCAAACTGCTCCGGCAGAAGCATGATAAATAAAATCACTGAGGTACCCAAAAGCAGAACTATCGATTTTAATCTTTTAAGTATCCGCTTATTTTCAAGAGAACTAAATCGTCCGGTTTTTCCCATTCTGAAACAGACCAACAGAGCGAACACCGAAAAGGCAAAACCGAACAGAATAGAAAGACGCGATTGGGTTGCAATTAGCACCGCTGTTATTGGAAGAATCGAAGCTGCATAAAGATACTTTTTATTTTTATCCGCAAAAAGATAAAAGACAACACCTATCGGCAGTGCGATCATCAATAAATCATCAAGAGTCGAGCGGGCAAATCCGAATACTCTTTCGATATTCCCTCCGCCTAAAAAAGGTAAAATTGCAACCGATGCATGGAACAGCGCAAAGAAGTAAAACAATTTTAAAAGTTTTTCAATTGAAAAATATCTGACTAATCGAAACAGTGACAGAAAAGTCACCAACTGAAGAACAATCCGCAAAATCGGTTTCACCCCTAACCCGGGATTGTAACTGAACAATGCAACAATAGTAAAAACAATAAGTATAAAAACGTAATTATAGAACAATTTTGGAAATGAAAGTTTGTTTTCCCCTTTAAGTAAAACATCAAAAAGAGCCGCCATAATCACTAAAACAGCTGAAAGGTCAACAAGCAGAACCACCGGTTCAGCTATAAAGAGATAATTGGTGAATATGAAAAAGACAAACTGATACACCGAGAGTTTCGGGGAAGATACAACTATTATGAAGATAATTGGTAAATATATAGCCCCTAACAGTTTAAAATCCTCATTAATAAGCAGATATGCGGTCATTCCAACGACCAACAACCCTAAAATCGATAAGTATATCCTGAGAATTCGGCTGTTCTCAACCCAGAAAAGGGAAAAATTCGACTGATTCTGAATATTCATAGTTCGAATATATAGAATAACTCACCGAATTCAAAGCAGAATAATAGAGCTACTTAGCTCCCGGACAACAACTTATAAATCATCTATATTTAACTTTAAGTTGAACGTGGATTAAACCGACATAATATATATAGATTTCATCAGATGAAAATTCACCCTAATAGTCAAGAGGAACCATGAAAAGAACCCTGTTTCTTACAATTATTACTACTGCTCTATTCATCTGGATTGGATGTTCGAGCAGCAATAATCCTTCAAACCCTTTATCAAGTTTCAGTCCGGAAATTATCAATGACACCAATGCATTTCAATTTCAGATAACCGATGCCTCCAATGTAAACACAACTGTAACTTACTACTGGGAAAATACAAACTCACAGGCAACAGTTGATCATTCGACAGTCACCACGCAAGGTTCGGCTGTTATGACCGTTTCAGATGCTGACACAACCCAGGTTTACACTTCTGCATTATTAGCATCCGGAAACGAACCAACAACGTCAGGTACAGCAGGGACATGGATCATCTCAATCACTTTTACTAATTTTTCCGGAACATCTAATTTCAGGCTGGAAACCCTTTAAATTCCAAAATTGAAACCAAAATTGAAAGATGTGCTTTTTAAGCACATCTTTCTTTTCTAAAAAATTGTATTGACAAATATTGAAATTAGGCTATTATTGACCCGAATTTAACCCCGACCAGATTTTAAAATCCGGTCGGGTTTTTTCTGCGTGATTATTCCCTGATAAGTTTAATCGCTGGACAATTGTAAAACACTTGAATATAAGTGAAGTGAAAGAAACGACCAAAATGACAAATATTGCCAATATCCGAAACCTTGCTATCGTCGCTCATATCGATCACGGCAAAACCACATTAATAGATTCTATTTTCAAAGCGACCAGAACATTTCGGGATAATCAGGAAGTCGCCGAACGTTTGATGGATAATAATGTTCTCGAACGGGAACGCGGTATTACAATCCGTTCCAAACACTGCACCGTCAACTGGAATGACTACCTCATTAATATTGTCGATACTCCCGGTCATGCTGATTTCTCAGGCGAGGTTGAACGGGTACTCTCTATGGTTGATTCGGTTCTTTTACTTGTTGATGCGAACGAAGGGCCGATGCCCCAGACACGCTATGTTCTTATGCGCGCTTTAAAACTCGGTCTTCGTCCGATTGTCATCGTTAACAAAGTCGACCGCCCCAATGCAAGACCTGATTATGCGTTAAATAAAACTTTTGATCTTTTTATAGAATTAGGTGCCGATGATGAACAGGCGCATTTTCCGGTCCTTTACGGTTCCGGACTTGACGGATGGTTTGTAAACGATTTGGACAAAGAAGAGCACTCGGGAATGGATGCTCTCTTTGAAACAATCGTTGAATATGTCCCGGCACCAAAGGTCATCGCTGACGGTCAGTTTAAAATGCAGGTCAGTTCTCTTGACTGGAATGACTACATCGGGCAAATAGGCTGCGGTCGCGTCCTCTCCGGTTCACTCTCCAAAGGTGAAAGCTTCAACAGGATTGTAACCAAACTCGATGACCGCTTTGATAAAGACTCCAAGTTCAAAGTTGAGTCTCTTTCAAATGTAAAATCCACCCATCTCTGGGTCACCCGCGGGTTGACAAGAGTCGAAGCTGACACAATCTCCGCCGGTGATCTTGTCTGGATTGCCGGACCTCCGGAAATCTCAATCGGTGATACTTTTACGTTATCCGATGATACAAATGAAGCGATGCGCCCTCTTGAAATCGAAGAACCGACCCTTTCGATGTTCTTCTTAGTAAACAACGGGCCGTTCTCCGGTCAGGAAGGCACCGCTATCATGCTCCGTCAGCTTAAAGAAAGACTCGACCGTGAATTGCGTGTAAACGTCGCCCTTCGGATGGAAGATATCGGTCGATCCGATGGTGTCAAAGTATCCGGTCGCGGTGAACTGCATCTTGCTATATTAATCGAAGAGATGCGCCGGGAAGGTCTCGAATTCTGTATCTCCCGTCCCGAAGTTATCACTCATACAAACCAAAAGGGATTTACTACTGAACCGATTGAACAGATTATTATCGATACTCCGGAAGAGTATCAGGGAATCATTATTGAAAAACTTGCCAAACGAAAAGGTGAGATGATTTCAGTTGAAAATGCCGGTACTAATATCATCCGTCTTGAATTTGAAATACCGACCCGTGGACTTATTGGTTATCGTTCAGAATTTTTGACCGATACGCGAGGACTTGGTATTATGGCATCACGGTTTATCGGCTATGGTACCTGGCGCGGTGAAATTATCTCCCGATCCAAAGGTTCTGTTGTTTCTCTTGAAACCGGACCGGCAACAGCCTATGCTCTTGAAGGCTTTCAGGAACGGGCGGTCATCTTTATTGAACCGACTGAAAAAGTCTACGCCGGACAGATTGTCGGAGAGAATTCGCGTAATATGGATATGACCTGCAACCCGACCAAGAAAAAACAGCTGACTAATCATCGTGCTTCGAACAAAGATATCGGTGTAAAGCTCGATGTCCCCAAAAAAATGACACTTGAGCAGGCGATGGAATGGATCCGTGATGATGAACTTGTTGAAGTTACTCCGAAATCTATTCGTATTAGAAAAATGATTCTCGATACCGAAGATAGGAAACGTGCTGAGAAAAAGATGATGCTGTTGGATGAAAATACTCAGTCGTCCGGTTCACAATTACGCAGCGCAATGTAGTTTATTATTAAAATATAATCAAAAAAAGGTAGACATATTGTCTGCCTTTTTTATTGCATAATATTGTAAAAGCAGACGTCCCCGTCTGCTAATAAAATGTTCATAATCTTATTTTAATAGAAGCATCTTTTTTGAATCGGTAAAATCATCTGTTTTCATCCTGTAAATATATATTCCACTAGCTACGGCCTTACCAGTTTGCGATTTTCCATTCCATGCTACTGAATGACTTCCAGCTGGAAATACTTTATTTCCAAGAGAGATCACACGTTGTCCAAGTAAATTATATATCTGAATTTCAACAAAACTTTTTTGAGGGAGCATAAAAGAAATCTCGGTAGACGGGTTAAACGGATTAGGGTAATTTTGGTGTAACAGATAATTATCAGGCAACAATAATTCAACATCCTGATTATCAGTTGGTGTATTATATGAATATATAAAGATTGTATCCTCGAGCTTACCAAACAAAAACGGGTAGCTACCGGTAAATGGGAGCAAGAATGATTTGTGGTACATTATATGATCCAATGTAACAGAGTCAGTATACTCTCCTGAAGCACAATCTAATTGATGTATAGTTAAACCGTTTGCTATACCGTATATGAGATTTTTCTCTTCACTGTAAAAATAAGGTTCATACTTCCAGGGAGGACTTCTCCACCAAACTTCAGAAACTACATTGTTATCAACTCTGTAACAAGCCCAATAGCTGTTAAATCCCTCTCTCAATCCTAAAAGATCTTCTGTTCTACCTCCAAAAATTACTTCATCATTTTCTGATTGAGGGACAAAATCCCCACTAAGCAATAAAGAAATATATCCACCTGACTTGCCTGCAAGCAATGAATCACAGTTATAAATACCAAACCAAGAACTTGAACTTGTATAACTATTCCAGGGATCATCCTGAACAGATATATAATAATAGGAGTTTCTTGCAACACCACATGAATCTAATGAATCAAATTTACAGGTAGCGAGATTTATACTTCCGCTTTGGACAATCTCATCTAAAAGATCTATTGAATACTCATTGTAAGTATGATGTTCTTCATATGTAATCCCCATAGTAACTTCATGCAAGGTCGTGTTAATCTTGGCTTTAAATACCAGCGATGTCGGTGTATAGTTAGCATCCCGTTTTAAATAGATAGATCCTTTAGTATCATCAAGTCCATTAGCATAGTAAGCGGCATTACAAGTTGGTGTGATTGTATAAGTATTAACAGAATCGTTATAAATAATTATCTGAGTAATTCTAAATATATTAAAATTTTGAAAATCCCAATTCCAGCCGGCATCTTGTAATACATAAAGTACTAATGTGTCAGAATTATTACTTAATCTCACATCAGACATAAGTACATTATTTTCTAAAGGGATTGATAAATATATATTTCCTAATGAATCATAAACATCAACAACTTCATCGATCGAATTAGTACCGATAAATCCCTGATAAGATCCGTTACTTGAAACAATAGGTTCTATCTGGATATAACTACTTAAATTTTCTATATATTGCTTATGAATAACTTCTGAGGCAGATATAATTGACGTTATAAAAAACAATGCCAATAAATATATAGTTAGCTTTCTCAAAATCATCCTCCACATATATTATATGTAGAATAATGTTTAATACAAGAAATATTTAATTTGGTCTGATAATCTTATCAGCCATATTCATTACCAGTACCGTCTGGTCCATTGAACCAATCTCACCAATCTGCAGTTTCTCCCGTTTGTTAAAATAATCGAGACATGTTCCGCAACTTGCAATCCTTGCACCTCTTGCCTCGAGCTTTTTTAACGATTCGAGAGTCTCGGAACCTTCAGTTGTCAAATGCACCGCGGTATTGACACAACCGACCATATCAACCGATACATCGGATTTAGCAAGTTCAGCTAAAAACGATTTCATCAGTTTTTTACCCAAAGCGGAATCCCCGTCACCCATTTCATCAGAATTCAGATACAAAAATGTCATTTTATATGCTCCTTTCAACATAGAAATTTTTTATAAACATACAGTTTAAACTGAAATTTGTAAAGAGTAAGTATTTAGCTTCTTACGGAAACTACGAATAAATGGGGAACAGAAATTGAAGTTCAACAAATAGACAACTATAACAATAATGGTTTTCCTTACAAAAATCGCTTCATTTAAAAGATTTTTTTAAATGAATAAAGAGGATATATTCAGAGTTACTTTGGATTACTTTAACAGGAGCATTTTATTTGAAACTGAGAAATTATCGGATGATATTTTATAGAGATAGATACCACTTGAAACTTTCTTACCTTTATTATCTTTCCCATCCCACACAAGAGAATAGGTACCGGCGGTATATTCATCCGAATCAAGTATTTTTACTATTTCTCCCAATACATTATAGACTATAATCGAGAGATGCATATTATACGGAACTGAAAATTCAATCGTCGTTGATGGATTAAACGGATTTGGATAATTCTGACTTACCTGAAATCCATCAGGTATACTTCGTATTTCATCATCGATCGAGGTCGGGATTTTAGTTATTACAAGCGAGTCTTTTAATGCGTTTACAGTATCAATAGAATAATAATACAACTTCATAACTTCATCTGTAGCGATAACTTTCATTGCACCAAAGTTACTATTATACCGAAAGACCGAACCATCAACAAACCCGGCCAGCGGAAATCCATACAGAGTTCTCCCCCCTGTTCCATTGACAATATAGGGTATATTTTTTCCGTCGGTGTTATCATCACGCATCAATCGCTCATAAGTATGATCATGTCCACCCATTACAACATCAGCACCCCAGGCTTCATAATCCCATTGCATATAGACCTGCGAGCCGCTTTTAGTTGAGGATGAATAAGGAGGATGATGCATGTAGACGATTTTCCATTTTGCTGCTGAAGCTGTCATCTGATTTTCAAGCCACTGCGCCTGAATGGACGTTGAAGTATTACCATCATACTCCCATGAATAACTTGAAAGCGCAAAGAAGTGTACGGGTCCCTTGATAAAATCATAATACCGTTCATTTCCGGAACTATTTGATGTTGTGATATAATCTCCGGGAAGATGAAAGTAACTCAGGTATGCAGAGATACCGGCACCATCGGTCCAGTCATGATTACCCGGGCAAGGGAAAAAACGGTTTGTGTCAGCACCATCGCCGAATGTACCTGTGTAATCTCCGATATACCGACTATAAAACTGTCCGATGTTTGAATCAATAGGGCGGTTATTATAACTATTATCACCAAGAGTGATGACAAACTGAGGATTCCAACTATGTATCAGTTCAGCTACACGCTGCTCATTTATATCAGCAGTTCCGTAGTCACCAACTACGGCAAACATGACCGAATCCTGAGCGAGTACAGAGGATGCAAACATAATACCGAAAGTAAGAATTAAAAAAAATCTCATTATTTTCATTTCCTAAAAGCTGCACAAATCATATTTTTAATCAACAAGTACCCTGGTCGGTTTTCCTTCTTCATGTACCCGAAAAACAACTACCGTACAGGAATCATCGGTTGTTTTAGCCGTGTGAATCTGCTTGAATGGAATTTTGAAAACATCACCTTTTACAATTTTTGAATCTGCTTTATCCTTTTGAATAATAAAGGCAGAACCTTCCAATACATACACAAACTCTTCACCATGATGCCAATGCATCGGCAGCATCGTGTTCGGCGGAACTACAAGGTGACTGACAACTATTTCAATACTGTCAGCAATCTCAAGTTTTTCAGCCAGCAGGTTTTCAATTTTTAATCCTTCGATTTTACCTGATAACTGATCCGGTTTTTTAGTCTGCACTGATTCTTCAGAGTTGCTAGTATGAGTAGTCATAAAAATCAAACTACATACCATAACAAACAATAATTTTTTCATCAATCATCCCGTTCTATTAGAATTGTTATAAAGATAATAATATATAACTATAATGGACTCATTAAGTCAATTAAAAAATACGACCTAATGATCACTTTCAGAATGTCTCAGCTGTTTACAGGTATCAATATTCTGAATTCAGATTTCCAGAATATGATTAGTTCCTCCCTGACTGTCAATACTTATATGATTATCTTACTTGCAAAATCGACCTTTTAACTATACTATTCCGGAACCTTAAAGATAAACCACCAAAGGAATAAATGATGACAAGAAAACTGGTACCAAGTAGCAGCCCATACGCACCAATAATAGGTTTTTCACGGGCTGTAAGAGTAGGTAATTTTATATCCGTCGGTGGTACAGCACCAATTGATTCAGAAGGTAAAACAGTTGGTCTAAATGACCCCGCTGCACAAACCCGTCAATGTATCGAAACAATCAAAGCTGCTTTAGAGGTAGCCGGAGCATCCTTAGATGATGTGATACGTACCAGAATGCTTCTCACTAATATTGATGACTGGAAAGAAATTGCCAAAGTCAGAGGTGAATACTTTAAAGATATTCGTCCGGTTGATACGGTCATGGAAGTGAATCGTTTTATAAATAAAGATTGGCTGATAGAGATTGAAGTCGATGCGATTATTCCAGAAAAATCTTAAGCTATTCAAAAAAATAAACCATCAGCGGTTCGAACAGGCACAGCCTGAGTTGATCTCAAAACCCACTGAATATTGTT
>QQUK01000325.1:0-21109 GCA_008501655.1 Calditrichota bacterium | reverse complement strand
TAACTCCGTATCCAAAAGTCAGGCAAGAGGTTACAGAGAGCTTACATGAAGATGCGTTACAAGATGTCTTAACAGCACAACCCGCTGTCTTCATTGGGCTTATCGCTCAATTTCATAAAGGCCTAACAAATCCCCGGCTTCATGAATTACTTTTAGAGGCTGAAAATGCTTCTTAAATTCTTCTTCGAAGTGTGAATGATAGAATGTCCAGGCTTGATGAGGAACTTCCTGCTCTGTTTTTGCATCAATTTCAATAAAAAATACATTATGCGCTACCCGTTTCAACTCATTGTATACTTTTTTTCTATCCTCATAACGTATATGTTTTATAACCGCACAGACAAACACCAAATCAAAGTATTTATCCTCAAACGGAATCGTGACACCATTAAAACTTTGAAATTGCAACTCCGGAAATCTCTCATTTGCCTTTTCGATTGCCTTAGAGTTAATATCTATGCCGAAACCTTGTATATCATTAACCGAGTCACAAATAAATTTAAGCATCAAGCCATTGTCACAACCGAAATCAAGAACTTTATTTTCTTTCCAGGAAACTTCATTTAGAATTGACATCAAAGTCTTCTGCGGGTCTTGATATCCACACTCTTTATAGAATTTCCAAACATCATCCAAAGATTCAACCGATGGATACTCGTTCACCCACTTCGATTCTATCTTTTTATAATATTCTTCAGCTTTCATAATTTATTCCATCCATTAAAAAAATACGCCATCATCGGTTCGAACAGGCACAGCCTAAGTGAACCCCGGACCCACTGATTAAGACTCATAAAAGAAAAGAGTATTCTTGTAAAAAGAACACTCTAATTACTATTCATAATCTGTTGCTTTATTTTAAGAAATCAATCGTTGCTTGTCCATGAGCATGTATTTTCTTTATCATCTCAGCATCAATCGAGCTCAAAACCATAACATCACTACCTTTGGTAATAACATTATCTGCTTTTACTCCTACTTTAAGCAGATCGGTAACTGATGTACAATATCCACAGATATCAAGTTTATCACCAGCCATTACCAGATCAATTTTTTCCTTCATCCCTGCTTTGGCTCTTTTGAAGTGGGGCATAAATTCAGGTTTGACAGTAAAGGAACTCACCATTCCTGTTGCTGTAAGTTGATGCTCCCATGTCATATTCTCAGCAAGACCTTCTTCAGCTGTGACATTGTTACAAATTGGGCAATTTATCATATCTACCCATGGTTTAGACTCATCTGCTTGCACAGCAGCAGTAAGAAGCATTAAAAGTAAAAAAATAGTTTTTTTCAAAACAACGACTCCTTAATTGAAATGTTTATACTTTTATTATAATAAATATTGTATGTCTTTTTTGTCCATTTTACAAGCAGAATTCATATTAAATAAATTAATTTTTTGGAATCTCAAAGATAATCTCTCAGATGGACGCATTTATATATTTCACAGAATTTGAAGATAAAGTTTCCTATAACTCGTTACAATGCAATAAAAAAATACGCCATCAGGGATTCGAACCCCGGACCCACTGATTAAGAGTCATGATGTGATATATAAATTTGCAATAAATATTTAACTCACATCCAGCACAGTAGTTCCTTGATGAAATCGAAGTTTCCAACCATCTTCTGATTTGATCCAAATAGAACTTCTGTTGACAACTTTGTAGTTATTTAGTTGATCTTTAGTAATATATGTGACCATTATGCAGTTTTCAGACAGATAATGTACCAAAAAGTTATCCAATGGCAACTTTGCTTTAATCTCGCATGCTGGAATTTCCAGGCAACTTTTCCGAGTATAAACACTACCAGACCTACCAAATTCAAAAAAATCCTTATGAAGAATATTTTCCATGTATGCAAGGTCAAATCGTGTAGATTCAATCCAAAGAGATTCTTCTAATGATCTCAATTCATTAATCAAGTTTTCAGAAATTTTCATCTTAATTACCCAACAAAAAAATACGCCATCAGGGATTCGAACCCCGGACCCACTGATTAAGAGTCAGTTGCTCTACCAACTGAGCTAATGGCGCATCTTTAAAAACGTTACAATACTTATCTATACTACGTCATTATCAAGTCTAATAAATCAGGCTCAAGCCTGCCAACTGAGCTAATGGCGCATTTAAAATAATCTTACAAAAAAAACCGGCAGATTTATATCTGCCGGTTAAGTATATATGAGAAATTTTAAAATATCAAGTCGAAATCTCTTTGATTCCTACCGCATCCCCATCCGCTGTTTTGATGAAAACGCTTTCTGCAGTTCATCCATCGGAACCGAGGGACCCTCAGCTGTACAGTAATTATCAAATGCGTTGACAAGTTTCTCAGAAATCTCATCATGGCTGAAACCTTCGATCTCATGTCGCGGCAGAAACCGGACAAGTTCCCCATCTTTAAAGATAGCTACCGAAGGTGAAGAAGGCTGAACATCTTTCATATACGAACGGACTTTTTCAGTTACTTCTTTGTCTACACCGGCAAACACCGTAGCCATCCGGTCAGGGATAACTCCGTTTTGCAAAGCCATACCGACACCCGGGCGGGCTCCACCGGCAGCACATCCGCATACCGAGTTGATGACGACCATCGTCGTTCCCGTAGTATCTTTCATAAATGCTTCAACATCGCCTGAGGACTTCAACGGCTTCACACCGATATCTGCTAACTCTTTTTCCATCCAGGCTACCAAAGTCGGATCATATTTCGGATTCATTTTATCTCCTTTATAATTTGTCATACTGAGTCCGCTGTTAACGGAAAGTTTGCTCAGTTTATACATAGAATTAAAATATAAGAAATTTGTTCCGTAAATCAATCAAAAATAGAATAATTTGGTCTATGTAAGTCATTTTTCCTTGCTTCACCCGCAATTTTGCCTACATTAATCGGCAGAATTATAACGTAGGGTAAAATAATCTATCTTTTTGACCGTAAAACGGGAACGATTGAAATAATTTTGCGTTACAAAAACTACATGATTTAAAATATAAACAAGGAGATATAAAAATTATGGCTTACTCATTACCTGAATTACCTTATTCTTATGATGCTTTGGAACCGTATATCGATGCCAAAACAATGGAAATCCATCACAGCAAACATCATAACGCATATATTACAAAAGTAAACGCAGCCCTCGAAGGTTCCGACCTTGCCAGCAAATCCGGCGAAGAGCTGATTGCTGATTTAAAATCTGTCCCGGAAAATATCCGCGGTGCTGTTCGCAACAACGGCGGCGGTTATGTTAACCATTCCCTCTTTTGGCAGATTATGAAAAAAGATGTCGAATTCAAAGGTGAAGTCGCCGATGCGATCAAATCCGACCTTGGCGGTTTTGACAAATTCAAAGCTGATTTCTCAGCTGCTGCAGCCGGTCAGTTCGGTTCAGGCTGGGCATGGCTTGTTGTCAACAACGGCAAACTTGAAGTCACAGCTACACCGAATCAGGACTCCCCTCTTTCCGTCGGCAAAAAACCGGTTCTTGGTCTTGATGTCTGGGAACATGCTTACTACCTGCATTACCAGAACCGCAGACCGGATTATATTGAAGCATTTTTTAATGTAATTAACTGGGAAAAAGTAAACGAGTTATATTTAGCTGCAAAATAAACACCTGGCTTGACAACAATTCGTAACACGTACGAAACAAAAACTTTCAACGGTTCGACAATGAATTGACTCCCAGACCGACAATGAAATTGACAACAGAATGACAATTTAAAACGGAACTCTTAACGGGTTCCGTTTTTTTTGTTACAATTAAAGATATTGACTTCTTTTATATTTTGATTAAATTTAATCAAATAGAAATAATCTCATCAAAGGGACATATATGGCTAAACCAAGAATATTTATAAGCTCAACTTACTATGATTTAAAACATATTCGTGCTTCTTTAGATAACTTTATAGAGGCTTTAGGATTTGAGTCAATTCTATCTGAAAAGGGAGATATTGCCTATTCGCCTGATCAACCATTAGACCACTCTTGTTATCGTGAAGTTAGTAATGTTGATATATTTGTGCTGATCATTGGTGGAAGGTATGGTTCAGAAGCGAGTTCGGAAGAGAAAAAACCATCTCATGATTTTTTTGAACGATATGAAAGTATAACTAAGAAAGAGTACGAGGAAGCAGTTAGAAATGATATCCCATCCTATATTCTTATAGAAACTAATGTATATGCTGAATTTAGAACTTATTTAAAGAATAAAGCTAAGAAAGATATCAATTACGCTCATGTAGATTCTGTTAATATATTTAATTTTATTGAAGAAATTGTTGCTAAAAAACGAAATAATCCAATTAAATCTTTTGATAAGTTTTCTGAGATTGAATATTGGTTAAAGGAACAATGGGCTGGATTGTTTAAAGATTTACTTCAACGACTATCAAATCAATCACAGTTAACCTCATTATCCTCAAAAGTTGAAGAATTGGGAGAAATAAATAATACTCTTAAAACTTATTTAGAATCATTAATGACAACACTTAATCCTGATACATCGAATGAACTTATTGAACGTGAAAGTAGACGACTAGAACAGAAATATATTTTACAATTGTTACAAAAAAATGCATTATCTGAATTTATTTTACGTAATTTTGATATGACTGAGGATCATCTTATCAAGATAATAAAACAGATAACATCATTTGATGAGTTTATTGATGAATTAAAAAACTGTGTTCCGAATCCAGAAGATAATATTGATTTCGAATCAATTGTACAACAAAAATCCTCAGCTATTCAAGATCTAAATCAATTAAGAGGAATTTTAAATTTAAAGCTAGTATAGAACTATTTTCACAACACAAAAAAATCCGCACCTGGTGTGACCAGGCACGGACTATAAACGAAAAATTCGTTATAAATGATTATAACGAAATAGTAAATGTCTTAGCGACGTGAAGATTTACGACGTGCAACAGCTTTGCGCGGACGACGTGTTTTAGCAGAAGAAGCTTTCCAGCTACGTGAGCGGGAAGTTGAACGACGTGTAGTTGCTCTGCGAGTAGTTTTTCTTGCAGTAGAACCATAAGCTTTTTTAAATGCGTTTGCAGGACCTTTGTTTCCTCTCCATACTGACGGAGAAGCTTTTTTCAAGCTAAGATCAACTGCTTTGTAGCGTACGGAATAAACTGTACGACCGAGCTGACGAGCAACCCAAGCGGTTTCAAAACGACGATAGTATTTGCGCATGAAAGACATTTCTTCTCTTGACCATGGGCGTGATACTTTGCGAGCTACTCTTTTTCTTGGAGCAGCTTTACGTGTTGAGGCGCTGCGTCTGCTACTGGTTTTACGATAAGCCATACTAAACTCCTTGTTTAACAAGTTAAGTTACGCGGGCAGGACTATGGCAAATCCAGCCGCAGGTTAATAAAAAATTCTACTCATTTTGTCGACCATTTCTTAATATCCTTTAACTCAAGTAGTTAACTTTTTAAATAAGTTTTCTTTAGTCTATGATGTGCAAATACTGCACAGAAGGGAAAATCCGATACCTCCTCTTTTTGAGCTCAAAAATGATGATTTTCACAAATCGACCCTTAAAACCATCAGCAACCCCATATCTGCCTAAAAAACAACGACTTACAGGTCATCACAATCGTCGCTATCTGTACCCACAACCTCCACTTTTTCAGGTTATCGCAAAATGCGATGCGTACTAACAAGTTTTTGTTGAAAATATTATGGGAAATTTCTTTTGTTATGTGTGAAAAATAATATAAAAATATCTGCTGAATTATTATGAAACCTGAACATATTCTGACAGCATTATTCTTTTTGGTCGCATCGATTTTTTTCTATCTTTTCTATGAATTGATTATCCCATTCTTTAACCCGATCTGCTGGGCAGCTGTCTTTGTGATTATTTTCTTCCCGTTGTATGAAAGAGTCCTTAAAAGAGTGAAGTCAAAACCGTTCAGCTCTATCATTGTCTGTTTCCTGATTATTATTCTCATCATAGGTCCGGTCGCATACCTCTTTGGAGCATTAGTCAGCGAAGCAGCCGGAGCCGTTACCAAAGTAAATGAAATGTTGAAAGCGGGTGAACTTGATAAATATTTTACTATCAATCTTCCCTGGCTTGACTCAGCAAAGGAAAAACTGTCAGGCTATTACGATTTTTCTAAAATTAAAACAGATCAGGTTATCAAAAATGCGATTGAAAATGTCAGTTCAGTCATACTCAATCAGACCCGTGATCTCATATCCAATATTACACGCATGATATTCTACTTTGCTTTGATGATTTTCACGATGTATTATTTCTTTACTGACGGACAACACCTGATAGATAAACTTAAACGGCTGATGCCTCTGTCTAAAGAACAGACAAATACAATCTTCAAACGCCTTCGCGATGTCATCCAGGCTACAATGTACGGCGGTGTTGTCGTTGCTTTAATCCAGGGACTCATCGGAGGCATTCTCTTTGCTGCTGTTGGTATTCCATCTGCTGTATTCTGGGGCGGAATTATGGCATTTCTTTCGATAATCCCATTTGTCGGAGCATTTGTTGTTTTTATCCCAGCCGGAATAATTCTTATTCTCGGCGGTTCTTACGTTAAAGGGCTTGTTGTAATCATTATCGGTTCTGTAATTATCTCTCAGGTCGACAATCTGATTCGCCCCTATCTGATTGCGGGTAAAGCAAGTATGCACCCCCTCTTACTCTTTTTTGCTCTCTTAGGCGGTGTATATCTCTTTGGACTTTTGGGAATCGTTCTGGGGCCGATTATAGCCGCTATATTTGTCACACTCATCACTATTTTTGAACTCAAACTCAATCCAGAAGAGAATGCAACACCTGAAGCTTTTGAAGAATAGATAAACAACACAGAACCATTTTCTGCTTTACATCCTCTTATTCTCACATTTTATTTTAATTTCAGAGACAAATCAGATCAAAGGAGATAATATGTCGATGCCAAAGATTATTCCCGTAATTGCTATACTATTTATAAGCTGTTTTGTATCAGTATCAATCGCAGCATATAATCCATCATATTCCCCGATTCATCCGGTAGATACCGTACCTTTTTATCCGAATGGGACATACGATGAATCTGTCCCAAATCCAAACGATTATATTTCTGAACCACTTGGATTCTGGCCGGTACCCTATCATGAACTTATTGGATATCTGAAACTGCTCGCAGAAAAATCCGATCGTGTAAAACTTGAAGCAGGCGGTAAATCCCATGAAAACCGGGATCTCTTAAATCTCTATATCGGATCACCGGAAAACATCGCACGACTCGATGAAATAAAAAAAACATCGGCAACATTTGCTGACCCGAGAAATAAAATAAACCCAGATGGACTCATCGAAAAAATGCCGGCCATTGCATGGATCGGCTGTTCTATCCATGGTGATGAAATCTCCGGAGTTGATGCCGGATTGCGTCTTGCCTATCAACTTGCCGCCGGAACCGATTCTGCAACAATGCATCTCCTTGATAATATTCTCATAATTATAGACCCGTCCGAAAACCCCGATGGCCGGGAGCGCTACCTGTCGATGCTTGCTTCCTATCGTTCCAATGTCCCCAACTATGACCGGCATGCTCAGCAGCATCAGGGCGTCTGGCCGTACGGTCGCGGTAATCATTATCTCTTCGACTTAAATCGTGACTGGATATACCTCTCACAACCGGAGACAAAACACCGCACAAAAACAATTCTCACATGGAATCCGCATCTGGTAATCGATGCCCACGAAATGGGAACAAATGCAACATTCCTCTTCTCCCCTCCCCGCCAGCCGATTAACTATAATACCCCGGATAATATTTATAAATGGTGGGATATATTCAAAGTTGACCAGGGAAATGCTTTTGATAAAAACGGATGGCCATATTACACCGGTGAATGGAACGAACAATGGTACCCCGGTTATGCTTCCACCTGGCCGACATTTTTTGGTACAATCGGCATACTCTATGAACAATCAGGTGTCGATGGTACTTTTGTACAGCAGAAAAACGGCTATCTGATGACCTACCATGAATCAGTCAATCATCAATTTACTTCATCAATTGCCAATCTGCACTCTCTTGCCAATAATAAAAAAGAAATTCTCAAAGATTTCCGTACAACCCGGCAAGGGATAATAGATAAAGGATTAAAATCGAATCTCTCCTATTTAGTTGTCCCTCGAACTGATGATATTAAAATGAAACGGTTTGTCGAATCATTGACGGGTCAGAATATTAGAGTACAGCAGGCTGAAGCTGATTTTACTGTCGCAGCGGCAAAAGATATCTTCTTAAAAGAACATAAATCAAAAAAATTCCCGAAGGGTACAATCATCATCAACACAGCTCAGGTTCAGGGTTCCCTTGCTAAAGCAATACTCGAATTTGACCCGCATTTTAAATTGCAGTTCCTCAATGATGAACGAAAAGAGATAGAAAAATACGGTGGTACAAAAATGTATGAAACGACGACATGGTCTGTGCCCCTTGCTTACAATCTCGACGCCTATGAAACGACATCATCGTTTAATGTCAACACAAAAGAGATTACTACCTTCGACTTGCTTCAGGGAAAACTTCACAACAAAGATGCACAATACGGATTTATTATCGATATGGTTGGTGAAAAGACATACCTGGCGCTGGCAAAACTTTTCGAAAATCATATTTTAGTTTATGCTGCTGAAAAACCATTCAAGCTCGAAGGTCGCTCCTACAAAGCAGGTGCCCTTGTTATCAGGCACCGCGGCAACTATTCTGATGTAGTACCAAAGCTTGAAAAAATCTCTAACGATATCGGGATTAATATTTACGGTATCAACACAGGTCTTGCAACCGAAGGCTCTCACCTTGGAGCAGATACCTACCAACTTCTGACTGAACCCAGGATAGCTCTATTATCCGGTAATTCTATCAGCACGACTTCATTTGGCTCACTCTGGTTTGCACTCGATCAAGAAATGCAGCTTCCTCATTCACTCATCAATGTCCAATCTGTTTCATACACAGATATTTCTAAATACAATATCCTGATTATCCCCTCATCATGGGGTAATTCATTAGGCAGAGTAATCGGCAAAGGGGGAAAGTCAGCAATAGACAAATGGGTTTCAGATGGTGGTACTCTTATCACCGTTGGTGCCGGTTCAATCTGGGCAGCCGATTCATCGAATGGACTCTCGCGGGTTGCTTTAAAACGTCAAGCCCTTGATGACCTTGATTCATATAGTAAGCATCTTGAAAAGATGCAGGCTGCCGAAACTCCGGTAGTCGACACAATGCAGCTTTATCATCCTGACAAAGTTCCTGCAAACGATACAAAAGAATCAGCAGAAAAATCTGCGGCGCCAAAAGATATCAAAGAGCTTGATGAATGGCAGCGTAAATTTATGCCTCGCGGTGTATTTTTCAAAGCTGAGCTTGATTTAGAACATTGGCTGAATTTCGGTATGACAAAAGAAATACCGGTATCTCTCTACACCAGTTACGCACTTCTGGCAAAATCACCGGTTAAAACAGCAGCACTTCTGACAACCGATGAAAACAGTTTACGGCTATCCGGACTTCTCTGGCCGGAAGCACGAACCCGATGGGCAGGTTCAACATACTTAACGCAGGAACGGCATGGAAGCGGGCAGATTATCATGTTTGCCTCCGATCCCCATTTCCGGGCATATTACCATGGAACTCGGCAGATGTTTTTTAATGCGATCATGTTTGGTCCCGGTTTTAACGGTTCCTTTGACAGCCCATATCAGAATGAATAGTTAAAATTCAGATATGTTAAGTTTCAAATAGACAGCTTGACATTTAAATCAAATTATATATTTTAAAAAACCGTCGGAATAAACCGGCGGTTTTGTTTTCTGATACAAAGGTAAAATTATGCAAGGCAAACGAGTTCTTATAACAGGCGGTGCAGGATTTTTAGGACTGCATCTGGCAAAAAATCTCCCTCAGCGCGGCATCTCTTTCTTAGCTCTAAATGATATCGCCCCGTTTTTTGAAAACGAATATAACGATGATATGCTGTTAGTCAAACAGGATGTCCGCGATCCTGAAGGGATGTACAAGTTAATATCTGAAAACAAAATCGATATAATTATTCATTGTGCCGCTGCATTACCTCTCTGGAAAAAAGAAGAAATCTATTCTACAAATATTCAAGGCGTCAGAAACACCCTCGAGCAGGCACAGAAAGCCGGTGTCGAACGGGTTATTTTTATAAGTTCTACTGCTGTATACGGAGTACCGGAAAAACATCCACTGGTCGAAGAGGATGAGATGGTTGGTGTCGGCGCCTACGGTGAATCAAAAATCGCCGGTGAACAGGTCTGTCAGGAATTCCGGGACAAAGGAATGTGTATCGCAACTATTCGTCCCAAAACATTTATCGGTACCGCCCGTCTTGGTGTTTTCCAGATTCTTTATGACTGGGTTGATTCAGGAAAGAAAATTCCAATCATCGGAAAAGGTGAAAACCTCTATCAGTTACTTGAAGTCTCCGACCTTATCGAGGCAATCTATCTTGCCGCTACATGCCCTCCCGATGTTGTCAATGATGTCTTTAATGTCGGTTCGATGATGTATGATAAAGTCAAACTTGATGTTGGTGCTCTTTGTAACTACGCCGGTAACGGTGCCCGTGTTATGCCTACTCCGGCAGCACTGGTCAAACCGGCTCTTGCATTTTTTGAATTTATCAAGGTCTCTCCGCTTTATAAATGGGTTTATGGAACCGCAGACAAAGATTCTTATGTCTCCACCGAAAAAATAGAAAAGAAACTCGGATGGAAATCTAAATTCTCGAATCAGGATGCCCTTATTCGTTCACATACCTGGTATCTTGAACATAAAGAGGAACTGGAACATCGTGAAGCCGGTGTTACTCACATGGTCGGATGGGACCAGGGAATATTAAAGTTCTTCAAAAGATTTATGTAAAATTTTTTATCAAATCGGAAAATACTATGAAATATCAAAAACATATTTTGATAGCAGTAATAATTACTATTCTCTTCGCTGGATGTTCTAAAAAACCGGAAACCACAACCACCGATTTTAATACTTTAAACAAAATCATCAGTGCTATTGAAGAGGATAACCAAGAGTCTCTCAAAAAACTTATCACAGATGAAAATATCAATCAACGGGATTCAGCCGGTGTCACAATATTAAACCATGCTATTAAATCAGATAATCCAGCGATAGTCTCATTTTTACTGGAACATGATGCCAATCCTGACTTACATAGCACAGATAAATTCAACACAACGCCATTAATGGAATGTTCCAACAGTATGAATATAGAGATCGCCCGGCTGTTGATTGAGCATGGTGCCGACGTGAACATTCAGGATATAAACGGCGACCCGGTTATTCACTGGACAGCATTTTACGGTGATACACTCTTCACCAAATTACTGCTGGACAACGGAGCTAAAACAAATTTAAAAAGTATTCACTCTGACGGTGTTCTGCAGGTTGCCTTAAAAGAATATCAGTTTGCTGTTGTCGATTTGCTGGTAAGTAATGATGTAAGTTTGAATGCTGTCTCAGAAGAAGATAATAAATTCATCGATGCTGTATTAACCCGGAAAGCCAGATTCTTAAAACGGAATCTCAATGCCTCAACGGTCAACACCAGAGACGGTGCCGGGAATACTCTGTTAATGATAGCAGCACAAAACGGATTGTATCTTATGACCGAAATCCTGATTGAAAACAAAGTATCACTCGATGAGATAAATCCGGTTGGTCAGACAGCTTTAAATCTTGCCGTTTATAACGGTCATGTTGATATCGTTGACTTACTTCTGGAACGTGGTGCCGACGCAAATAAAACAGACACCCGCTTTGCTATATCTCCGCTTGCAGCAGCAGCCCGTCAAAATAGAGTGACAATTGCACAGACTCTTCTTGCTCATGGTGCCGATATCAATTCAGTCGATGGTATAAACAATTTCACTCCTCTTATCTGGGCAGTTCTTTACAAGCACACAAACTTTGTAAAACTCCTTTTAGATTATGACCCGGATTTATCAATAGTATCAAAATATGAGTCTACCGTCTTTGACATGACCGATGATGAAGAGATCCTCAAGCTTTTAAACGAAGCAATGTAGGTTGGATGTTTTTGCTTCTGATAGCTCTATTTCAGCAAATAACTTTTCCGGAAATACCAGATAATCACTCCAAGCTTAAAAATAACAATAACGATAAAAAAATGTCCAAGAAACTGTTCATTATGCAAGGCAATCTGAATCATTTGATATGTCAGATAACTGAAAATTAACATCACCGCAATTTTCAGATATAAAAGCATCCGCCAAACCAGCCGAATCTGCCGGATAATATTCTCTTTTGTCAGGCTCCAGGGGATATTTATAAACTGAGGCCATTTATAGGCAATAGACATCAAAAAGTAAATCGCAATAGAGAGAATCGGGAATAATAAAAGTATCCCCTTCCCCCCGTACCCATCAGCTTCGCCACGAAAATTGAAATGTGTCGGAATTGTATCGGGAAGACTGTTCCAATTCAAAGAAATCATAACAATCTGAAATAGGACAAACAGGAAAAGGCTATAATCAAGATTCGTTTCCCATCTTTCCCGCTTGAGATCAAGCGTCTTAATATACGCTGTCAATTCGTCAGTGAGCATAAAATATATACTCCACAAGTAATATTTAATTCAGTATTCCTACCACCAAACCTGCTGACCATCTTTATCAATCGTAAAAATCCGTTCTTCTCTATCTGAATCGTTGGCAACCAGCCAGTAAACGGCATTTACCGGTACCTCGTCAAAAACAAGCGGACTTGTACCCGATGCTGTTTTTGTCCCGACCGATTTCCATTCAATATCCCAATAGAAAAGCTCATACTCTTTGCCGTCATCAAAAAACGCTGTTTCGATTCCATCGGTCGACTCAACAAGTTTCCGTTTGGTAGTCGAAAGTAGTTTCACTGTTTGTTTATAATCGAACGGTGTTTGTATAAAAACCTCACCGGCTTCATGCAGAACAAACGGATCAGCAGCCGGCACAATCTCTTCATCTACATAATAAGCTGGAAGATAAGCGACATCAATTCCCATATCCGTAAATTTTGCAGTTCCTTCATGAATTCGCCCCCAGTGAATAGGCTGCCAGTGACCGGCATTGAATACACAAAGATAAGCAAACAACTGGTCATCCTTCTTCTCATCAAGCATCACATCAACGGTTGAAACATCAACATAGTCCCGGGTAACATCGATATAGTTTTTCCCTTTCAGCCATCTCGGGATTTCAGTCTCTTCCGGAGCAACAAAAATCAGGTTCTCTTTTTGCTGGTCATATGTCTTCCGATAAACTTTGGCTGCTTTGTTATGAAGTTGATATTTACCCGGTGACGCTTCAGCACCCATAAACGGGATAACATCCCCGTCAGCTGTGACAATTGCATTCCAGGCATGGTTATTACCGGTGTTCGCCCAGTACGGTGTGTAATCCGATGTCACCGCCAGACCATTTGCACGCATCGCATAAATCGAAACGTTGGTCATATCTTCACAGCGTCCAAGCTTATTGGCTATCATTTCAGAAAGCCCCTGATCAGTCGGATGATAATAAAATCTCGGGTCAAAACCGAACCAGGTCATAATGTCATCATTAATTATAGCGGCAGCCTCAAGCGGATTGGTTGAATCTTCCATATGACTGATAATATGTTCATATTTATCATAAAAATATTTCCGCCATGGTTCCAGCGGTTCATTCGAACCGCGATAAGGCAGGATATAACGGCAAAATTGTATAAAATCATAATGCTGTGCCCAGGGACGTTCAGACCATGCTTTGAATGCATACTCAATCTGGTTAATCAGATACTCAGCCGTTATTTTATCGGCATCATAAATAAAATCCGTTCGTTCATAATCAAGTTCCCCTTTTTCCTTTTCAATCGCACGAACCGTATTAGTCAGAGAATCATAATCCGGAAATGACATGACATTAATATCTACATCACTGCCGGTAGTATCAAACAGACGGTAAGTGACAAAACCCTGTTCTTCCATATTGGCAATCAAAAAGAGAAGTGCATCATATTTTTGTATCTCGGGAGAGTCTTTATAATGTGCTATCGCTTTTTCAAGTTCAACCCGATTATCACCCGCTTTTTCAAGGACATTTTGGATATCTTCCGATTCAAGTGTATATTCTGCAGCCGTCGAAACCATCGCCATAAGAATCATTACTATAATTATACCGATTTTCATAGTATCTCCTTTGATTTATTCCTTTAACATAATGCCGGTACATATTCTAATCAAGTATTCTATTATCTGAAAATACCAAAAAATACTTGGCAAACTTCTGATTTAACTGTACCATTTACAAATATAACTTAGAATCAGAACAGTAAACATATAGCAGGTGACAGATCATGTCAGATAATCTCAGATTTAACGTAGCCGATCAACGGCTTGCCTATACCGGGGAAAAAAAAGAGTTCTCCTTTAACGAAAGCCGCATTATTGAGTTTAATCACAGACACCTTACATCCTTAGCAAACTACGACCTCCAACTCAAACGATGCAATATCGTAACTTTAGCAGACAAAATTAATAACAAGTCAAATCTCGGTGCACTCAGAAACCGGCAGCTCAGGCAGTCGGTTATTTTATCCGCAGCTTTTTCAGCAATAGCAGTCGGTCTGCACGGACGGGGAGCATACAATAATTACTCCGAAGCCGAACAGACCAAAGACCTGGCAAACCAGTTAAAACGAGCCAACGACAGAACAGCTGCTCAGATTATGGCCGAAGTTCTCCAGACAACGACAGAAAAACTTCCCCTCGGTGAAGATGTCATCATTGAATCTGCGATCACCGAAGGTGCCCGGATGAAACCGGGGAAAGAAGCTGGTGGTAATCCGACAATTGCTGTTGGTGCTGTTTATGGTAAACCGGAACATTGTGCACAGTACGGATTAAATATGCCGAAAAATGTTTCCCTTCTCTCAATGGGTAACGATGTTATCGATGGTACAACCAAATCGATCAAAGGACTCCATTCTTCCTTCACCGCCCTTTTTGTGACCGAATCAAACATCAAACGGCATCTCCCTGATATCTATGTTCAGCGTTGGATGTCCGGTACTTATTTTGAAAAATTCAATCCCCGTGATATATCATCCACCGATGCAGCTGAAATCATCGCCCAATCATATAAGATGAAAAACGTGAATGAACTTTCGGCATTTTTCCTCGACCGGCCAAGACATATTCCGGCAATGGACGAACTGAACAAAGCCGGAGTCAGCACTCCCTTTGACAAAGATGGTGACCTGATGCCCGGATTGCTGATGGGATTGGAAGGTCTCAAATTTCCTGACGGGAAAGGACTCCATTCAATGATCGGTGAAATCGGCGGTTCAGCCGAATGGGCTGTCGGGGTTCTTCCCCTCGTATGGCGCGGCGGTCAGGCACTCGGTATGTTGACCTCCCAGTCATCACTTACCCAGAAAGGGTTCTCTCCCGATGAACTCTGGAAAGAACGCTTCCACTTCACCGAAGAGGAATTCCTGCAGATTCAGGATGCCCGTTTTGAACGGAAACCATATTTCACTATCGAGGATATATTAGAAAAACCGTTTGCTGGTGGAATCTCTGCATTTGGTGCAATCACCGACAATTATTATCTCCCCTTCATCAAAGGTGTCACCGCTGACTTTGAGAAAAACGAAGTCAACGTTGATGTTCTCACTATCAACTCTCTCGGTGTTGTGCAGGTCTGGCATTTTACTTTCATGGGAAAATCGAATCTCAAAGACTCAGTCAATAAAATGACATCACCAAAAGAGAAACTCGAAAAACTGCAAGGCGCCGACCTTGAAAGGGAAATCGGGAAATTTATTGACGGGGAAACAACCAATCGTCAGTATCAGTTGTTCTTTAATAACGAATACTACCCGGCTCTGATTCCTGTAAGGCATCAGATGTATGTCCTCCATCAGGCTGTCGACGGGCTGATTGAACGTGGCGCTTTACAGCCGATTGATAAAGAGATCATTGCCATTACCGAGAAACTCGCTCCGGAATGGTTTGCATCATAACAATCAATCTGATTGTTGTATGAATATACTATTACTATTCGAAAAAGACTCCCACGGTGACGGCAGGTATAAAATTACCGGTCACCGTGCCGACCATATCAGAACTATCTTAAAAGCCCAAACATCAGACTCAATTGACATCGGCATCCTAAACGGTCCCAAAGGAACTGCAGAAATTGAATCAATTGATGAAAACAAAATCATTCTCTCTAATTTGAAGTTAAATGCAGAACCAGATTATAAAAATAATGTCGATATCATCTGCGCTCTCCCCCGACCGCAAACGGTGAAGAAAGTTTTGTTCATTTGCGGAATGATGGCGGTGCGAAATCTATTTTTCATCCGGGCAAATCGAGTGGAAAAATCTTACTATCATTCACCCTTGTTGGAAAAACAGAACCTGAATGAACATTTATATGACGGTATGATGCAGGGGAAAAACACAAGATTACCTAACGTTGACATCTCCGATAAATTCAAACCGTTTTTTGAAGACTTCATCCCAAAGTATTATAAAGACAACAACGAATCCCCTACACTCCTCCTCCCGCACATCGAAACAGAAAATAATATAAAATCTGTCAGACTGAGCCTGTCGAAGTCTACACCAAATCAAAACGTCCCCCTGAGCGGAGTCGAAGGGGACGTTTCGCAGAACCGTGATAATTCAGGTACCCCACCTTTTAATGTGGGTTCTCAAAAAAATAAAAAACCAAACGATGACTCCTCTTCCCCCCTCTCCCGCTCCTCTTCCCACCTCTCCCGCGAAGGCGGGAGTCTCATCACTTTCGCCATCGGTCCCGAAGGCGGCTGGGTCGACTTCGAACTCGACCTGATGGAATCTAAAGGCTTCCACCGAATCAAACTTTCTGACCATACATTACGAGTCGAACACGCTCTGATGGCGTGCTTAAGCCAGTTGGAGATATTGTAACTATTTCTCGTAGGGCAGGATCCCTGCGATCCTGCCATCGTTGTCAGAATGACGTAGGTCGGATTCGTGGAGAGAAACGATAGTTTCTCGAAGAACCCGACATATCGAAAACATGAGATTTCCACGACGATAAATAGCCTCGAAATAACGGGATCTCAGGAAGATATATAAAAAAAGACGGCAGCAAAACACTACCGTCTTCATTCATCTATTTTAATCTGTCAGGCAGGATGCCTGACAGCACATAGTTATCAGCATACCTGTCAGCTCTCGTAGGTCAAGAACCCTGTGCTCCTGATTGTGTTGTCAGGCGTCTCGCCTGACAACTATAACCTATAGCTCAAATTCTAGCATCGAGTAGGTCGGAACTCTTGAGTTCCGACAATGACAGGGCAATGCCCTGTCACATCAAATCTGTCACACTGAGCCTGTCGAAGTATACACCTATTATGGCTGCCACTCTTTCCAGACTTTGCCGACCAGTTCCGGACCCGGCTTCAGCGTTTTCTGTCCCGGTTCCCATCCGGCAGGACATGCTTCCGTGCCTCCGGATTTCCGAACATGTTGATACGCTTGTACCTGACGGATCATCTCACCGACTTTACGCCCTACCGGCGGAGTCATCACTTCCATAGCCTGAACCACACCATCGGGGTCTATAAGAAACCGCCCGCGGATATTGACACCGAGGTCTTCATCAAAGACTCCGTAAAGCCGTCCGATGTTCCCGGCACCGTCATCGATCATTTTCCATGGAATTCCGTTTTCAGTCATTTTGGAGAGTTCTACTTCTTCCCAGATTTTGTGAACAAATTGGGAATCGGTTGATACGGAAAGAACCTCAACATCGAGGTCTTCGAGAGTTTTATAATTCTTGGCGACCGCCGCAATTTCGGTCGGTCAGACAAAAGTAAAGTCACCCGGATAAAAACAGAGGACGATCCATTTGCCAAAATATTCGGATAGTTTTACCTCGGTAAAACCTCCCTTGTGATAAGCCGGAGCGACAAAATCAGGTGCCGGTCCGCCGACTTTTACCATAGACATAGGTTTGGCTCCTTGTTCGGTAGGTTCTGATACGATTGTTTCATTTTGAGTGCCTAATCCTAACGATTTACCGGTAGGTTTTGCACATCCAGCCTTTTTTTCGGCCATGAATACCTCCTTTCGAAGTTTCAAAATCAATATACATGTTTGTGTTTACTAACTCAACACCTTTGTGAAAAAAAACACAAGAAATCTGAAATTGTTTATAGAAACTCGTAGGTCAAGAGCCCTGTGCTCTTGACTGTGTTGTCAGACGTCTCGCCTCTCCAGTTCCTCTACTCCCCTCTCCGCTCCTCTACTCCCCTCTCCCGCTCCTCGTCTCCCCTCTCCCGCGAAGGCGGGAGTCCAGAAAAAGACATCCTGAGTCCGCCTTGGGCGGAAAGGAGACTTTTCAATAAAACGATAACCGATACAATAATTACCAAACTTTCATCTGATTATTCAGTATATCTAATTATATTGTTACCATATCAACTTATAAGTGTCTTGAGTTATAGATGAATGATTCTAAAGAGAAGTTCTGGTCGTTGGTAGAACCGGAACAGAAAAAAGCACAGGCGTTTTGCCGTAAACTAAAAGGCAATCGTGATGATGGTGATGATCTTTTTCAGGATGCCCTTGTTACCGCTTTGGTTAAGTTTGATACCCTTCGGGATGAAGCTTTGTTCAAACCCTGGCTGTACCGGATAATAATTAATAAATACAAAAACAGACTCCGGAGCCATTGGTTTAAAAAAACTACAAGACTGACCAAAACAATTGAACAATCGCATCCGGGTATCGATCCTTCCCCGATGTACACCGCCCGCCGCCGGCTTGAAGCCGCATTTGAAGCCCTCAATTCCGAGGAACGGGCAATGGTGTCACTGTTTGAACTCGAAGGATGGAATATCGCCGAATTGGCAAATCTTTTCGGAAAAAAAGAAGGAGCTGTCAAAGTCAAACTCTCCCGTTGCCGGAAAAAAATGCGCCACCGTCTGATGAAAATGAATCATTCACAGAAAACAGAAACTGTTAAAACTCAAAAACCAAAGGATGAAATATGCGTTGCCGGCAAATTAAGCAAAAACTGAACGATCCCGATTTTGATCTTTCAGCTTTTGCAACAAATGACCAGCTTGCCGATCATATCAACATCTGTCCAAACTGCTCACAACTTCTGCAAGCAGAAAAACAGATGCGACATGAACTTCAGGCAGCCGGAGCCAGTGATACCGATGAGATTCCGTCACTCTGGCATCTGAGAAACCAGGTCGAATCAAAAGCAACCGCACATCTGAGGGAGAATAATTCTATGGCACTTTTTACCAATATGATAAAAAAACGTTCGCGACTTTCAATTTCCATTACTGCGGTTGTAGCAATACTGCTCCTCTCCTTTCTTATTCCCTTCAGCTACAACAAAACGATTGGATACGAAGTTGCTTTTGCAGGTGTCGACCGTAACCTTGCATTGGAAGAAGGCAGAATCCAGGCACTGCTTGCCAAACTTGGTATCACCGATGCTGAAGTCAATGTCTCCGGATGTGAACAGACTTGTAATGTCAAAATCAAATCGTTAAAAACGACAGATGATGCCCAGCTAGTTGTTGCTGCTTTCAATAAAATTGAAAATGCCGTATCTCTGCAGGAGATTAGAGAAGAAATCGAATTAGAAACAGGGAATATTTACAACAAATTTGTCGTCGATTTAAAATCGCATGACAATACAAAACATAACATAGCATTTTTTACTGATAAAGGGCATCTTGAGAAAGTACATAATGTACTCATCGAAAAACTTGGCGATGACCCGGAACATGAGATTTATTTCACTCTTCATGAGTCTCAAGACCTCAATGAAATTGAACTTCCTGAATACGGAGAAAACACATTTTTCTCCGAAGAAGGTACTCTCAAATTTGATATCATGAAAAATGAATCCGTTGATGGAAGTCACCAAATCGTTCTTCACAGAGGAACCCCGGATGAGTTGATAGTTGAAATTGGACCTAACGGACAAATTGACAAAGCTACTCTGCAGCTTCTCCACGAACATGGTATTGATACCAAAAGACTAAATCAAAATGATTCTGAAAATTCAGATCATATAGTATACAAACTTGAACGGATCTCCGATGGAAAAGATGAATCCGAAGCACACGCAAAGGAATCAACCCTCCCCGACGGTTTTATCTTAAACCAGAATTACCCCAACCCGTTCAATCCAACGACTACAATCAGTTTTGTTTTACCGCAATCCTCTCAGGTCTCCCTTGAGATCATCAACATTAATGGACAAAAAGTAAAAACGATTGTTGACCGGACATTGTCCGCCGGGGAACATTCCTATGAATGGAATGCAACCAACCAATCAGGTCAAAAAGTAGCATCGGGTGTTTACTTATACAAACTTTCCACACCGGAATTCAATTCAGTCAAAAAATTGACATTAATGAAATAATAATATAGTTGTACGATTTGTAATATGTGATAGCGAGGTCTTCAGACCTCGCTATTTATATTAAAACGAAGCTTTTAATCCCAAAAATATCTGCCTCGGGGCGGCAAAATTTCTCGGATTCTGTTCGAGGAACCGATACCGAGGTTCATAATCAGGATCATTATACCAGATATTTTGTTGTCCGGCATCTGTTTCCAGAAATCCGGTTGAGGTTGGTGAACCGCTTCCTTCGTAGACACCGGTAACAATCTCTTCATCTAAGAGATTTTTAACAAGTATAAATGGAGTGATAGTCAGAGAATTAAACTGAAACTCTCTTTCAAGCTTTAAATCAATAATGTTGATATCTTCAGATTCAACGGAGTTTGGATATCCGGTTATATATCTATCTACCGATGAATGTGTAACAGCATCATAGACAGAAAACGGATCATAGTGATATCCTGATTCATATTTTATTAAAGCAGATATTTTCTTTTCAAAAGGAGTTAGATAAGATACACCCGTTGTGACAATATATTCTTTACTATAATCTTTTGGCTTTTTTGGCAATGGAACTGTTAATCTGGAGTTGCTCCACATACT